>JAMCPC010000024.1:0-8295 GCA_023379725.1 Actinomycetota bacterium | reverse complement strand
CTGAGATTGTGGTGGTGGTTGTGCCGGTTGTCTCTTCAAAATCTATCGTTCCAGTCGGGGTTCCTGAACCAGGAGAGTTGGATACTACCGTGGCCGTAAAGGTGACTTTCTGTCCAGTGACAGAGGGATTCACAGATGAGGTGATCGTGGTGGCGGTTGCGTCCTTGTTCACTGTCTGGGTAAGGGTAGTGTGGGAGTTGAAGTAGTTCGAGTCCCCTGAGTAGGTCGCTGCGATTGTATCCGATCCTGCTGGTACATTTTGCATGGTGCTCTGGCTGGCTGTACAACTTCCAGATCCAGAGAAGAGGGTAGCTGTACACAGTGTCGTGCTGCTATATGTAAAGCTAACCGTTCCAGTCGGTGTTCCTGAACCAGGAGAGTTGGAGCTGACAGTGGCTGAGAAGGCAACAGACTCCCCGTAGACGGAAGGATCAGGTGAAGAGGAAGCAACAGTGGTAGTTGCGTCCTTCGAGACATCATAAGGATTCAAAGGTGGATAATCATAAACGTAACTTGCATAGGTGGCTGTTAAGGCATACGGCGATCCGCTCGCTACCAGTGACGATGTGCTGCACGTTCCGGCACCAGAAGAAGGGACAGTGGCATTGCATGAGAATGTACTCGCAGAGTCAGAGAAGGTAACAGTACCTCCTGCGCTGGATGTAATGGCATTCCCAGCAAGGCCGCTGATGCTGCCCTGGCTAGTGGAGAATGTGACAGTTTCGCCGGTCACATCATCACTGGAAGTCGGTAATACAGAGTAGTTGAGGTCATATATGGTACCAGCATTGTAAACGTTTGACCCACTGCCACTGCCGGGGCTGCCCGTACTGCCAGTACTGCCAGTACTGCCACCAGGATAGCCACCTGCACCGCCGTTGCCGCCGCCACCACCGGCCCCACCAACAGCACTGTTACTAGAAAAACTCACGTTGAAAAGATACAGGGTACCTGCATTATAGATGGCACCACCGTAACCATTACCACCATTACCACCATTACCACCAGGACCACCATTACCGCCACCACCGCCACCACCGCCACCACCGTTGGGCTGGCCGCCTCCGCCGCCTCCGCCGCCTCCGCCGCCTCCGCCGCCTCCGCCGCCGTTGCCACCGTTGCCACCAGCAGCAGTATCACTGGAAAAGATCATGTCAGCAAAATAAGCAGTACTGCCAGATGACACAAAGACAGCGCCACCATAGGCATTGTAACCATTACCACCATTACCACCATAGGCACCAGTGGTTCCACCACCGCCGCCACCACCACTGCCGCCAGCACCGTCTGCATCGGATCCTCCACCACCACCGCCGCCGCCGCCGCCACCCTCGCCACCAGCGCCGCCACCACCGTTGGAGCCGCTGGGATTAGTTGCAGAGCACCCCAATGAATCAGCGCCACTATTTGGGTTATACCCACATCCATTCCCGGCACCACCATCAGCAGTACTTTCGTACACTCCCTGACCACCACCACCGCCGCCACCGCCGCCGGCACCACTGGAACTGCCGTTCCAGCCGCCTCCGCCAGGTCCGCCGCCACCACCGCCTTGTTCACCGTTCTGGGTGAGTGCGCCATAGCCGCCATATGCCCCTACGCCGCCACCGCCACCGCCACCGCCACCCTTCCAAGAGCCCCAGCTACCACCATAGCCCTCACCACCACCACCACCGCCACCGCCGCCCCAGACACTGCCGCCGGCAGCAGTGCTACCACACGAACTCGCATCGCCGCCGCTGCCGGCGCCGCCGTTGGGCGAACCGCCAGAACCTCCGCTGGTATTGGTTACATCGGCACCATTGGTACCATCGGCATAATTGCTACCCCAGTCACCTTGATAGCCAGAGCCACCATTGCTGCATGCACCACCACCACCACCACCACCACTGCCGCCGGCAGAAGGACCAGCGCTGGTGCCGCCGATGCCGCTGCTACCACCGCTGGTAGAGCCTTGATTCGTCTGATTCGAACAATTACTGCCTGAGGTACATGCAGACAGGGCAAATATATGCACGCTTGACTTGGATCCAGCTGTAAAACTCCCGGATGGCTTGGTGCCAGCTCCTGACTTTGAGAAACTCGATACACTTTTGCCTGATCCTGCCAGCTGTCCTGGGATCGTACCACCTGGATCACCAGGTGCCGCACCCGCAATCAGTTGGAATCCCTCCACAACAAGCCTACCACCACCATTTACACTCAGATGCGCTCCGTGTTCCACGGTGAACAGCCTGTGATGATGCCCTTCACCGACCAATCGCACCAATCCTTGCCCAGATCCAACCACAATATTAGTATTAGACGATACAACTACAGGATTAGATATATGAAAAGTAGAATTAGAACAGTTTAACTTCAATGTATAGCTTGCATGTATTACACTACGAGTATGTTCGCTCTTTGGGTCTGATCTGAATGATGCCAGTGCCCGTTGCAAAGAGCTGGTGCTGCAATTTGAACCGGTCAGCATGATTGTGGTCGGCGTAGCTACGGGCGGACTCATCAGCTGTACCAGCAGCGTAACCAACAATCCAAGAAAGATTGCAAAAGGTCCCAACGAGAGTGCTAATACCATGACAAGACGCTTCGACCCTCGCACGAGTCTTTTCCATGCAAGCCTTTTTAATTCAGAACACCTCCTATACCCGTTAAATGCAATAGCCCAGGAGACATCAAACTGGAACTTCTGTAAGTACGAGTACGACAAAAGACTAAGTATCCTGTGCAGGAACCATGAACCGTGCCTACTCAAAGCACGCACGCGACTACGCATCCTGCCTACCTCTATACGTCACACTTTCACGAATACCACAGCCCCTCCGCCGCATGCGCCACACCCGCGAATACCAACAGGAGGAGAAATATCCCGAATACTCCTCAATATCCATACCTTATATTATAAAGGCAGTAACACTAAATTGCTATGTAAAAAACTACAAAATTCTACCTGATTATTTTGTAATTTTGTACATATTATTAGACATATGAGCTGGCAACAACCGTATTCCAGCAGATACATGACGGATTCATTCCAGTAAAATCCTATAAAAGAGTACCATATATGAATCCACCAGATAACAGAGCACACTAATGCGCATGCTCGTACGCCCTGTCGTCTCGCCTTTAGACTTGCCGTTAGATACTTAAGGCTGTGATACGATCACGTATTATAAGCCATATCCTACTTTGAGACGAGTGCTTGCACCATGTTCGATACTACAGGCTGTGATATAATCACGTATTAAGAAAGTTGCCAACTGCACTGGCCTGGGTAGCTCAGTGGTAGAGCAGCGCACTTGTAATGCGCAGGCCGTGGGTTCAATCCCCACCCCAGGCTCCAACATAAGTGCATGTAAGAGCCTATTTTTTAGGCTTTGCTTAGTCCCGCTACACCCAGTCTCGGTGTGCCATCACCATGCCCTTTTTATCAATTAGAGGCTCAGCGGACTGCCGCTACGACACAATGCGCGCTTAGGCTGGCCCGTAGCCACTACCGGGGTCGTAGTGAGCGACCACCTGGTACGCTGGAGGCGGTACCTCCGTCTCCTCTACCTGCTTGGTCTCGTCCAAAGAGCTTTGCTCTCTTGCCCACTGATCCAACGGCGGTACTTCATTAGGGTTGGCAGACATACCACCTGGTATAGCCATCCCTACAGAGACAGACGTATTTCCATCTACAGGGATACCACTATCAGCGGGCACACCCGGCTGAGCCGACAAAGATTGATACTGCCCCACTGGAGCATATCCCACTGGAGCAACGCTGGGAGCATTGGGAATCGACGAAGCAGCACCAGCAGAAGCTACATTGGGTGGAATGGACCCCAATACCTGAGCAGACTGCATCTGCCAACGTTCTTCGGCAGCCCTGACTATCTCTGGCTGAAGCTGACTCAAATGCTTCCCTACCGCCGCAGCAATGCGCTTATGTCCCTCATCTCCAGGATACATCCCGTCGACGAGATCCTCCTCACCGAGCACCTGTATCCCACTGATCAACCTGATATTCAAATCCCCCGCTGCCATACACTCGCGTACAGCCGCATCCATGGACATACGGAGATCTGACATGGTAGCACCCAGCACATTGGGAGTATTCTCCGCCTCTGGATAGACCAACGGGCTCATGACAATAATAGGCGTAGCAGGATGCCCCCTTCTGATAATACCGATAAACGCCTTTATGCTTTCCGCCATCAGACCTACCGAATGGGGAACGCGTCCCCAGCAATTAAGTCCGTAGGATATGGAGATCACATCCGCGGGAGTCTGAGCAATCATAATTGCAGTATTGGCCTCAGCCCTGGCTGAGCCCGCATATCCGAGATTGCATACATCCAGTCCAATCTTCCTTGCAACGACCGAAGGCCAGGAAAGTGCAGGAGTGGACGCCAACCAACCCTGAGTAATTGCATCGCCGTAGGCTACCCACCTCGGCGATCTGGGTGCAGGCTCGATAGTTCCGTCTACGCCTACGATATAATTAATAGATGGCTTCATGCCTTCAGGCAAATAGATAGTCGCATGTCTTTTATTATCACCTGGTATCACCAGCCGTACTACACCCTCGCCCAGCACTGCCTCCTCTTCGGCTGCCTTCTGCCCTGCCCTGTAAGCCACAAAGGTACATCCTGCCCCCTCACCTCGATACCCTAGATTACCCGTTGCCGTCTTGTAACCTATCTCTAGTGTCTTTGCAGTACCGCCTACTTCCAAGCGTACCCCAACTGGAATCTGTGCAGCCTGCCACACATCAGCCGACAAGAAATCCGACGCTACTGGATCACTGCGCGGATATAATACATCTCCATATGGTGGAAAAATTACCCCACCTAAAAAAGGTTCTACCTGTTCCGATCTCTCACTCATGCCCATACCCCTTTCTATCGCACCCTAATTATCTATCGCACCCAAGCTATCTACTAACTATCATTGCAGAATACATTTGCCAGTTATACAGCTACAATTAAATCTACAGTAGTACCTCAAGTAAACTACCACATTCGCCGATCACATCCACTGAATCCTGCTACTTATTACTATATACTACATAATAGTACTTTTATCGTCACTTTAAGCACAAACTTAAGCTATTAAAATACAATTCCCACGTAAGGTAGTTACGAATGCCGCTACTAGTAATAGTTTATGATACCACTAAGAATAATTGATGCTGGATAGATAAAGATATTGGGACATACTGCCGATAGTGACTAAGTGCGTACGTATTGTAACAAGCACAGAGATATATTGTATCATACAAGTAGGTGCTGGGTACATGGATGAAGGCATCGTAACAAGATGGATGTAGCTGAAACCATAGACCAGAACGATTATTGGAAGGATTGGAAAGAAATGGGGTCAATGGCAATGGGCATTCAACGAGAATCACAAAGGGCAGTCCCGCCAAGGCAAAAGTCATCACTGGAGAGAGAAAGAGAGGGGACGATCAGGGGGGGGAAACTCACCTCCGAATCTATTTCCATGGCGACCATTAACGATGAGCAAGAACAACCTAATAACCCGCTTAAATCGGCAGGAAAGCAGGCTGTTGCTTTTCCACCCAGGCCGTGGATGCAAGAACAACCTAATAACCCGCTTAAGTTGGCAGGTTCACCATCTCTTGAATATCAGCCAGCAGTAGACCTTGCAACAGGCAGGCTGCTCGGCTTTGAAGCCCTGGTCAGGTGGACCCAGACAGACAGAACCAATATACAAGCAGATGTCCTGGTTCCATGGGCAGAGGCATCGGATAATATGAGCACCCTTGATGCATGGGTATTCGTCGAAGCATGTACACAGGCTCAAAGCTGGTCAGCAGGTATACAGATAGCTGTCAACTGCTCCATGGACGAGTTTCGCGAGGGTAAGGCATCCGAATCGATACAGCATGCCCTGAAAGTATCTGGACTTAATCCAGATCGGCTGACAGTGGAGGTCGGAGAACAGACCATATCAGATACTAAGTCACTGGAAGATTTGAGGAAGCTTCGCGATCTCGGAGTGCATCTCGCTGTCGATGACGTTGGCACCAGGTGGTCCAGCTTAAGGCCCTTCAAGGAATTAAATGTAGACACCGTAAAGATAGATAAATCATTCATTTCAGGGCTTGAATCTGAGGCCGGTATGAACCGATGTGTAGTCGAGGCCCTGCTAAATGTAAGCCACTCACTTGCTATGAGCACTATAGCTGAGGGAATCGAGACCCCACAACAGGTTGCAATACTGCAGGAGTTTAGAGTGGATGTAGGACAGGGGTACTTTTTTGCTCATCCCCTCTCTGCCGAGCGTGCTGGTCAACTTGCTAACGCTGATACAAGGCCGGTTTTTTCACTGGGACCGAGTCATGATGCTTCTGTAAAGTATACTGAGGACATACAGCCGAGGCTGGTGAGCCTTGCGGCACGACAAGACAGCCTGACAAACTGATCGTTATACTGTATATCCCTTTACCATATACTCTCTTACCATTAGGCAGCGCAGAGACAGCTACTGGAGGTAATAACAATTGTATGTAGCTCGCGTTGTATCATAGGTAAATGATATACACAGAAATTCTCAGATTATTGTTGGTCATAGCGGGTATTCTCGCGGGCAGGGAAATCGGTGCCACTATAAGCCACTCTGCTGAATCTCAGATAATCGGATTGGTTCTCGGGACATTGGTCTCTTACGTATTGGGAGGCATCATCGCTCGCCTCGTCGACAGGGAGTTGCAGACTGCCATGAGAAAACTCAGCTCTGTTCCAGCAGGAGAAATTTTCTCAGGCTCTATCGTAGGTACGACCGGACTACTCGTCGGACTCGTACTGGGTATCCCCGCCATTGCACTTATCCACTCTGACATAGTATATCCATTGGTAGCTGCCGTGGCATGGACATTGGCAGTCTTTGGCGCTCGGATAGGCATGATCAAGGGACGCCAAGTAATCCGGGCGGCAGGATTGGCACACCTCCTTGACCAGAAAGAGCCCCTACCAACCGGTGCTGTCTTGGCTGACTCCTCTGCACTGATGGATGCCAGCCTTGAGGTACTCGGCAAAGCCGGCTTACTGGCCGATGGAATCATAGTTCCAAGTTTTGTGATGGAGCAGGTAAAGACTCTGTCGGAAAGTCCTGATCCGGTAAAATCACGCCGTGCAACTCAAGGACTTAAGGCTATTGATTCACTGAGAAGTGACGGGATAAGGGTGACAATTGTAAACCACATACTCTCAGCTAATCGAAATGCCACAGAAGAGGTAATGGATATGGCAAAGAGACTTGGGCTAAGGGTGATGACCTGCTCATCTAAGGTTGCCGAAGCCAGTAGTCCGGAGAAAGGGGGAACGGACGACAAGCTTCCAGAAGGTGCTCTACCACCAATTGTCAATCTCACCTATCTGGAAAAACACTTGATACCGGATCACCCTCCCGGTGAAAGGCTGGTGATTGACCTGGTAGATGAGGGCAGGCAACCTCGCCAGGCAACAGGCTACCTGGATGGAGGAGAACTGGTTGTCGTCAACGATGCCTCCCATTTAATCGGCCAAAAAGAAGTGCCTGTGACCGTGTCATCGACACGCCACACCAGTCAGGGAATACTCATATTTGCGAGACTTGCCTCATAGTTTCTCCTATAGCATTGACCTGACCTATAGCCTTGACCCATAGTGAGGTGCAGCTTCATAAGCTGCCTACTCAGGCTAGAAGTGCTGGAACAGGCCCAGGCGCTGTGGGAAATAGTAAAGAACGGCTCATAAGCTGCCTACTCAGGCAGCAGCTACTGCGCTTACCAGCTTGGATAGTGAATCTTTTGCATCCCCAAATAGCATAGTAGTCTTCTCGTCGTACAACAGATCGTTGTCTATACCGGCAAACCCTGGCCTCATCGATCTCTTCAGAAATATGACTGCCTTTGCCTGCGATACCTCAATAATGGGCATCCCGTATATTGGACTGCCTGGTGAGTTCTTGGCTGCAGGGTTGACCACGTCATTAGCCCCTACTACGAGCGCCACATCTACCGTACTCATCTCAGAATTGGCACTGTCCATCTCCTTCAGCTCGTCGTAAGGAACATTGGCCTCTGCCAACAAAACATTCATATGTCCCGGCATCCGTCCGGCTACCGGATGAATGGCATAAAATACGTCTACGCCCCTTTTCTGAAGGGTCTCAGCCAGCTCCCTGGCGACGTGTTGGGCTTGAGCTACCGCCAACCCATACCCTGGAACGATAGCCACCTTGTTGGAATAGGCAAGAAGCACTCCTATATCGTCTGCGGTACCGCTCTTGACACTCCTGCCCTCC
>JAMCPC010000023.1 GCA_023379725.1 Actinomycetota bacterium | reverse complement strand
AGACTCAAGGCATATAGGCAACGGCATATATACAATGGTGTATACTGAAATCACGAGCGCGAATACGAATACAACCGTAGAGGTATCAAGAGTCCTCCTCGTAGAAGACGAGGAGTCATTTATAGACGCTCTTTTATCGGGATTGCCCAGGGAGGGATTCGAGGTAGCGGTGGCACGAGACGGGATAGAGGCCGTAAAACTCTTCGATGAAGTACACCCGGACATAGTGCTGCTGGATCTAATGCTTCCAAAGATGTCAGGTATAGATGTGTGCAAGGCCATAAGGGAACGATCACTCACCCCTATAATTATGGTTACGGCAAAGACCACAGAACTGGATACGGTACTGGGATTGGAGATTGGCGCTGACGACTACGTCACCAAGCCATACAGGCTTCGCGAGCTCGTTGCACGAATGCGAGCAGTGCTCCGCCGAGCGGCTTCAATCACGACACCCGAGAAAGATCAGTCACAAAAAGGTCAGCTACCAGGTTCACACGATACAGGCAGTGCAACCACTA
Organism: Actinomycetota bacterium; assembly: GCA_023379725.1. Classification (GTDB taxonomy): domain Bacteria; phylum Actinomycetota; class Acidimicrobiia; order Acidimicrobiales; family JAMCPL01; genus JAMCPL01. The sequence continues at coordinate 4,846 of JAMCPC010000023.1, read as the reverse complement.
CCAGCAGCAGTAATAACGGCAGTAACGGAATAAGCGCCTCCAATGAAAACACCGGCATAGACCCTGAACTGAAGTTGATGCCCACAGATACATCACCTGCTACTACATCACCTACTACGCCCCCTGCACCTACTCCAGGAGTAGGCATATTACAGGCCGGAAAGGTGGTTGTAGACACTGACAGCCATCGAGTATACAACGCTGGTACGGAGGTGGTACTACCTCGCAAAGAATTTGAGCTACTGGAAATATTTGTTCGCAATGCCGGTAAGGTACTCACCAGAGACGTATTGATAGACAGAATATGGGGTGCCGACTACGTGGGAGATACAAAGACCCTAGATGTACATATCAAGCGCTTGCGCGCCCGCCTGCAGGAGACTCCTGACTCACCGATGACTATCAAAACCATTAGAGGGATAGGCTACCGGCTTGAAGCCTGAGGGATAATCACGACTGACTAAGATTGCGTCGCTACATGCCCCGATCACTATAATCTTGGAACCGCTACAATCTAGAAACACTGGGAGCAGGAATAGTAAGATCCCCACCTAAATAAGCTGAGAGCGCTTCTGGAAGCTTCACTGACCCATCCTCTTGACGCCCCGTCTCTACAAGCGCCGCCCAGATACGCGCCCATGCAAGTGCTGAGCCGTTCAGCGTGTGGACCAGTTGCGTCGATCCTCCGTCATGTGGTTTGTAACGGATGTTTGCTCTGCGTGCCTGGTAATCACTGCACCAGGATATGGATGAGACCTCCAACCACTGGTCACATCCAGGAGCATATACTTCAAGATCGTACGTGCGAGCAGCAGATATACCCATGTCACCTGCGCATAACGCAAGCACCCTGTGTTCAAGGTCAAGTACTTTGAGTAGCTCTCGAGCCCTTACAACCATAGTCTGAAACATCTCTTCTGCCTGTTCAGGGGTAGTATATGAGAACAGCTCCACCTTGTCGAATTCATGGACCCTCAGCAGCCCCCTGGTATCCCTACCTGCCGAACCGGCCTCTCGCCTGAAGCACGGCGTATATGCAGTCAGGCATACCGGCAGATCGTCCTCGGTGAGTATCTCCGAACGAAACATAGAAGTGAGCGGCACTTCGGCTGTAGGTATTGCCCATAGATCGTCTCTTTCGAGATGATAGGCATCATCGGCAAATTTGGGAAGATGCCCAGTAGAAATCATGGTCTCCGTCTTAACAAATGTGGGCGGGCGTATCTCTTCAAACCTATCTCCATGATGATCAAGTGCCATAGCAGTCAATGCTCTGAGCAACCTTGCCCCCTTGCCTCTATATAATGGAAACATGGATCCAGAGAGTTTTGCGCCACGCTCCATATCCAATATGCCCAATTCCTTCCCTATATCCCAATGCGGCACACGTTGGTGCTGCTGGTACGTGCGCTCATCTGCCGGCCAGCGCTCTTTCACTACATTATCTTCTGGCCCAATTCCCTCTGGAACGTCATCAGCTGGTATATTGGGCATCATGAGCAACAGGGAACGTACTTGTTCGAGTGCACGATCAGCGGCCTCTTCTTCTGCCTTCAGCCTTTCACCTGCTTCTCTTGAGCTGTTCATCAGTGTGTCGGCTTTGGCACTGTCGCCACCTCGTCTTGCCTCGGCAACCTGTCGTGAAAGCTCTTTTACCAAAGCTCTCGTGTCGTCCCGCTTACCCGACGACTCCCTGGCCTGTGAATCAAAGGCTACCAACTTATCGATATCTTCTGCAGGTACTCCGCGACGACCAAGCGCCGCTTTTAACTTATCGGGGTTCTCTCGTGCTTGACGTATATCTATCATACTCCACCAAGGTTAGCTCTTTTTCACATTGGAGAGAAACTCCAATGTACCAAATCTCTCATTCTGGGAACATCCGACAATGACCAGGATAAAAGCGCAAGCCCCAATATCCAGCTCTGAAGAGGACGTCGACAATGGCCCAGTAGTATCATGCAAGGATGCAGTCATCACCTATGGCGTCACAACAGCCGTAGACGGACTCTCTTTCGATGCCTTTGCAGGGCGCGTGCTCGCCATACTGGGTCCTAACGGTGCCGGAAAGACCTCGACCGTAGAGGCACTGGAAGGCTATCGTATACCGAGCCATGGCAGTATAAGAGTTCTCGGTTATGATCCTGCAAAAAACTCGAAAGCTCTCTCTGCACGGATAGGTGTCATGCTGCAGGACGGCGGCATACATCCTATGATGTCCCCTATTGAAGCTACGCGCCTATTCACAAAATACTACGGCGACTCCCTTTCCTCTGATGAGATAATCCAACTGGCAGGATTGGAGGATGTCGCAAAGAGACCATACAAAAAGCTATCAGGAGGAGAAAAGCAGCGTCTCTCCCTGGGCCTGGCACTTACCGGTAGACCTGAGGTTGTCTTCCTTGACGAACCCACTGCAGGAGTAGATCCCCAGGGCAGATTGGGTATAAGGGAGATAATCACACGCCTAAAAGAACAGGGAGCCTGCATAATCCTGACTACTCATGAATTGCCTGAAGCTGAACGCTTAGCCGATGAGGTACTTATCCTGAATAAGGGTAAAAATATCATGCAAGGCAGTATGCATGAATTGCTGTCACTAGGTTCCAAAGGTACTAATACAATAAGGCTTCGCACAACTTTGCCTCTTGATATGACACTACTGGCAAAGGCTGTAGGGCTGGATCTGTCGGAAGTTGCAGAAGAACTACCGGGTAGTTACCTGATAAAGGCAACCGGCACACCCGAACGCATCGTTGCCATTACGACGTTTCTGGCTTCCATGAATATCGCTATAGACAGCCTGACCAGTGGCATGGTGAGCCTCGAAGAGATCTATTTGAGTTTGATTGGAGGAGAGGCCAATGACGGTTAGCCATACAAGTTCCGATGGGCACAGCAGGCAGGTGGAGTTGGAACTCGTAGGCCACTCTGGAATTGCCGCTCCGTTTACCAGACGCCTGGCCGCCCAGACAAAAATGGAGGCATCCATGACCCTCAAGAGGGGAGAATCCCTGCTACTTACCCTGGGTATACCTATCGTACTGCTAGTCTTCTTCGCGGAGGTGCATATATTGCCCGCATCTACGAAGAAACCTATCGACTTCCTGTCACCTGGCATTCTCGCATTGGCAGTGATGTCTACCTCCATGGTGAGTCTTGGCATAGCCACAGGATTCGAACGTAGCTACAACGTGCTGAAGCGACTGGGCACTACTCCTCTTGGTCGTCCTGCTCTGATAGCCTCCAAAATAGCAGCAGTACTACTTGTAGAGATCGTACAAGCTGTCATACTGGTACTGGTAGCACTGGCACTGGGCTGGAAGCCGAGTGGAAATGCTGGCGAAGCCGTAATCGTCATCATACTTGGTACCGCATCATTCAGTGGGATAGGCCTTTTCCTCGCCGGTACGTTAAAGGCAGAGGTAAACCTCGCTGTAGCCAATGGCCTCTATCTCCTGTTGCTCCTTATGGGTAATATGATCATCCCCGTCTCTAAGTTCCCCTCTTGGATGGCTACCCTGGCCAAAGCGCTTCCCGCGGCAGCGCTATCCACCGGGTTGTTTCACTCACTAAATCACAGCAGTCCTGTTCCCGCGTGGGCATGGCTGGTACTAATAGCATGGACAATAGCTGCTCCAGTAGCCGCTGCAATCTCATGGAGATGGGAATGAACCCCACTGAAGATTCTCTTCCGCTTGCAGGCATCCTTGCCAGGTGGGCATCAGGCTTGACTACCGACACGATACCTAAAAGGGTCCGAGAATTTGCCGCAAGCCAGCTTGCATCCCAGATTGCAGCCGCACGAGCCACGCTGACACTTCCAATTGGACAAAAGATCATAAGGGCATTCGGTCATCCACTGCAGAACGATCCAAAAAGCTCTGCTTATGTATTGGCAGCCCTCACCATGGCTATCGACTACGACGATACTATGTATGCCGGCCATGTATCCCATTCCACCGTGGCTGTTCCTCTGGCTTATACGCAGACTCTGAATATTGATGGGCATACACTACTGGCAGCTATCGTATCTGCAAATGAATGTGCAGCCAGAATTACCGCTGCCTCGACCCTTGGACCATTCAGGGGACAGACAGCCGCATATACCCACTTGGCCGGTTCCGTGGCAGCCAGGATGTACCTGGAACAAGCGCAACCAACAGAGTGGGCATCGGCATGGGGAATAGCGTTCTCCGCTCCACCATGGGTGCTGGATCATCCTTTTTTTTCAAGCGAGTCCAAGACGCTGACTGCTTCCACGCAGATCAGATCGGGACTCGATGCCTGCGATGCAGCTCTTGCAGGCATGGTGGGCGCGGCTGATGTATTCGAACATCCAAATGGCTTCCTGTCAAAGTATGCAGAAATACCACTTCCGCATATCATTACCAACGGCTTTGGAAACCTCTGGCACACGGAAACTTTCTCTATCAAGATCTATCCTGGATGTGCGTACATAGACTCTGCAATTGACTGTGCTGTTGCTATATATCGTAGAGAGACTGAACGCGGCCGGACAATGGGGCCGGATACAATAGATGAGGTAGTCGTAGAAGCCTCCGCGTTCACTACGGGAATGGACACAAAGAGCTCACCCTATATCGACGGTCCACTGACGCCTGTCAGTGCAATCGGCTTCTCCGTCGGGTACAATGTTGCGGTTGCGTTGACGAGGGGGTCGCTGAAGACCTCAGACCTCTCTCCTGGACACATAAAGGAAGATTCTATATGGAGATTGGCAGATAGAGTACACGTAAAGCACGATATGTCACTGACGCTGAATGCACTACAGGCTACTGCCCCCATAGGTGAAGCCCTACGCCATGCAGGCAACGCTGCTACC
>JAMCPC010000022.1:7141-8554 GCA_023379725.1 Actinomycetota bacterium | reverse complement strand
GCAGGTTCAAATGCAACGTAGCGCGTCCGTATGACGGCTGCAACCTTACTTTGAGGTACAGTACCGGGATAGATATGCTGTTGTATCTCAGGGGAGGCAGGCAGTCCACCACAGGCAGCTCCCAGCACACACAACCCCAGCAGTGTTACTATGGCACGTTTACTCATTTTGACATTCCCTTACTACTTCTCCAGTCCTATCCTGCTTCTACCGGCAAGGCGACCCATCGGCCAAGTTGTTTGGTAGCACCCAAACCGTGGCAACCCATCAATCGACCTGTCGTACATCCACCGGTCTGCCTGCATAGGTTAGCCATACACGTGACTTGCCAAGTACTATAGCTGATCGGAGTCCCGTTTTGCAAGCCATCTACGTATTCCGGCCGCGTTTGAATGTACTCCATTTAGAGTCTCCAACTTTTTCCGTTCTACGTCACTTGCACCCGACAGCTCCTTGCTGAAGGCCTGTTCCAGTGCATCTACGATGTCTCCTCCATTGCGGATAGCTCTCTCTGCTACATCTACCCAGTTATGCAGGACCTGGATGGCTTCCTCTACTACCTCATCCGCGCTACCGGGGATTATGCCATAGTGAGCCAGAGCAATCTGTGATGGCTGTCGTTCCGCAAAACGATGCAGGGAGTGAACAGCCTGGTCGAAGTCGAAATCGGGAGGAGGAGTTGCCGGCCTCAGTATGCCGGCGTCTGGAAGCCGTACACCTACAGCGTCGCCGGCAAACAATATACCACTGAGTGAATCGTGTATAGCCAGATGATGCTTTGCGTGACCGGGAGAGTCTACAGCTACCAATGTTCTACTAGGGCCGACTTTGATCTCTGCACTGTCGGGAAGTATGTGTATTCTCTCCTGTGGCGTAGCTGTCAATCGACCATATAGGGAATCCAACAGAGGTCCATACACCTGAGCCGCCGAGGCGACCAGCCTCTCGGGGTCTGCAAGGTGGCGGGCACCTTTTTCATGTACGTATACAGCAGCATTAGGAAAGGCTCTGGCAACGTCTCCTACCCCTCCGGCATGATCCAGGTGTATGTGGGTGACCACTACTCCGGCCAGATCGTTAGGTCCTATTCCAATTGAATCCAATGCAGACAGGAGAACCGCAACGGAGCTCTGAGAGCCGGTCTCTACCAGTACCGGCTCGTTTCCCTCCATGAGGTAACCAGCTGTGACCCGCTCCCAGCCTCCCAGCAGAGTGTCAATTTCTAGTACTCCCTCTGCTATTCGCCGGACATTGTTATTGCCAACATTGTCATAGACGGAAGTGTTCTTTGGTGATCTTTCGCTGGTATCATCTTTCATGTATGGTGTCGTCTTTCATGTATCTATCGGAGGTTCACCTGCTATTTTGGTATAGCTGATGGAGGGGGTACCCACGGTTTGGATGAGCCACCGG
>JAMCPC010000022.1:0-6818 GCA_023379725.1 Actinomycetota bacterium | reverse complement strand
GCTGTAACGACATTGATCAAGCCATGCAGCTGATGTCCTGTGGCCATCTTGTAGGCCAGTGTGTACTCCTGATCCTGTGGAGGTGTACTCTGCACGTAGTTGGTGATGGCATGTGACCATTCCTTCTTTGCGGAGCTTGAACTCATTATACCTCTTGTTACGCCGTCACCTAGAGTCATCGGTATCCATTCAGGGTAGTAGTTCTGCTGTGCTGCGGCATTTGCCATGTACATTGGGGTTAGCGGATCACATCCACAGATCACCGTAGTTATTCCCTTTTGGCGAAAGTCAGACATCACGGTAGTCGCTTCGTTGGACACACTTCCAAAGTTGCTGATGTCGTATACGAAGGTGGCTTTAATAGGAATATGGTCTGCATTCATCTCGCTTATTACCTGCTGAGCACAGGGCGCCAAAAATGCCGCACTTGGATATATGAGGCCTATCTTTGCAGTCTCATGATGAAAGCTCTTGTTTCCTGCGTATAAAGCAGGTAGACCATTTATAGAGTTCTTTACCACCTGAACCACGCTTGTCATGAATTTCGAGCAACTCGCTATGGTCGAGTACTCATAGGGTGCATTCTGCTGGAACCAGGAACTGGGCATGAATTCCCCGCCGATAGCTATTATGTGTTTCTGTGCCAGAGCTGTATCGTAAGGTGGGGCTGAGTACAGTTCGGATGCATCTGCAAAGACATTGAGTGAAGCTGCGGTCTGTGCATCTGCTTCAGCTTGGGATTGGTCCTGTCCAAGCAGTTCAGATGCGTAGCACCCCTGACCGTTAAAATACTTGATTACGACCTTTCTGCCCCAAAGTTCAAAATCCTTGTTAAAGAGAGCTACGTAGGTATTGATCATCTTTTTGAAGAGCTTCTCAGAGGCAATTGAGTTACTCTCCATACTTGCTAAGAATGGGCAGAGCCCACCGTTGCTTGCGTAGTTGACGGAGACATTGATTGTGGTGGCTGTCACACCCGGGGCGGTAGCACCACCATTGTTACCGTGCCAGGCCGGGACGCAATAGGGAGCGTATAGTGACCACGGTACCTGCCTCCTGCCTGGTATACAGGTATATCCACTTACTGTAGTGCCGCTCTGACCTTCTCCGGGTGGCTTGTACGGGGTGAACTTTCCGGTAGTTTGCTGAGCAACTGACTTATCGTGCAAGGATGGTATGAATGTGATTATCGCGGCGAATACTATGACTGCGAGTAAGATACCTTTATAGCGCAGGGCTGTGGTTTTTATATTTTCAGACACTAAAATCTCCTTAACTCAAATTTCCTTAACTCAGACTCTAATTTAGACTCCCATTTAGACTTTAACTCAGGTTCGCCATACCGGGTGTTGCGCTGGGCGGCATGCCCACTCTATCCGCTCTGGGAATACCCTGGTTGGATGGAGCATCGGGCAGGTCCTCTTCGGTGCCCAAATAGGAGGCCATTACACCAGGGTCTTCCAGGACATCGGCCGTGGCACCCTCTGCAATTACCTCACCGACGTGCATGCAGACAAGACGATCTGAAATAGACGCTACCAGCGGAACGTCATGCTCTATGACTATAAATGCCGCGCCGGTCTCTTCGCGCAAGCCCAGTATCAATTCACCCAATGCTTCTGACTCTCGCTGAGCTATACCGGAGGTAGGCTCATCAAGCAGTAGTACCTTTGGCTCATGGGCAAGAAGGCAGGTAAATTCCAGTATACGTCTGGTTCCCGTCGACAACTCATTGACGAAGTTATCGCGGAATCTCTCCAGCCCCATATCTCTTAGCAAAGAGTTTGCCTTGAGCTGTATGTCGTGTTCCGACTCTTTTGCCGCTGCGAGTCCCAGAGTGCATGCAATAGGGTCCTTGACAGCTACATGCTGCTCATAGGCAGTTGCTATGGCATCGGCTACAGTCATTGCTGGAAAGAGCCTTGCATCCTGGAACACCCTGCCAAGTCCTCTAATAGCTCTTCGAGAGGGACTCAGCTCCGTTATATCCTCCCCAGCCATAAATACCCGTCCCTGATCTGGCTTGATAAAACCGGAAAAAACGTCAAATAATGTAGTCTTGCCTGCACCGTTTGTACCTATGATACCTACAATCTCTCCTGGAGCAACATGGATGCTCACGTCCTTGAGTGCGGCTATACCACCATAATGCTTTGATATACCGACTGCACTAAACGCCGATTGAAGCGCCTGCGAAGGATACGACCCATTGGAATGTGCTCCAGCAGATAGCCCTTGGAGCGGTTCACCCAGTGCTGGATAATTGCCTGGCTCATTTATTCTCAGGATGCCGGATGGGTTCAGACCACCCGATGGATTCAAACCGGGTACGCTTTGCGGGCTAATCCCTGTAGGCCGTGCTCCCGTAGGTGCAAAAGGCATACCTGGCGGTGGAGGGGGTACCAATCCCGGTAGCGGTGGTCCGGCGGGTGCAACCATACTCGTAGCTGAAGAGGGAATATCAGGAGGGGAGCTACGCTGTGGTGATTTATCAGTGTTGATCGATGCCGATACAACTCCCTGGGTAGATGTCTTACCGGCTATTCGTGCTTTTTTAGCGGCAGAGAGAAAGACCGAGCGTAGTAGCTTGGGCTGCTGTGACAGGTCCGGAGTAGGGCCGCTGAAACGTATACGACCTCTCTCCATGAATACAGCTCGGTTCGAGATGGCAGTAGCAACGTTGATCGACTGCTCGACTACCACGATAGTTACACCACTTTTAGCCAGATCTGACACGACCTTTAGCAGATCGTTTACGACAGTAGGAGCCAGACCGAGTGACAGCTCATCTATCATGAGTAGCTTTGGCTTGCACAGCAAAGCCTGTCCCAATGCCAGCATTTGCTGCTCGCCACCGGAGAGCAGCTCGGCCTTGTTATTTAATCTATTGCGTAGTGGAGGAAATATCTGCAATACGCGCTCTGTTGCAGCCTCGACAAATGCCCGATCGTGGTTGTAATGCTTCACTGTCCATGCACCCATGACCAGATTTTCTTCCACCGTTAGAGAGGGGAATATGCCCCTACCACCCAGGACGGCCACCAGGCCGGACTTCACCCTTTCGGGGGCAGACTCTTGATTTATGGAATTACCTACAAACGAGATCTCACCATCTTCCGGAGAGATCAACCCTGCCATAGCACGCAGTGTGGTTGTCTTTCCTGCCCCATTCGTACCCAGTAACGCGACCACTTCTCCCTGTGCTATACCCATGTTCAGGCTGTATATAATACTTGAACTACCTATAGATACATCAAGATTACTTACCTTCAGTATAGGTGTTTTACCTTTTGGAGGTCCTGCATAGGGAGCACTGGAATGTGTCTTACTCTGTGCTGGTAGCTGTGTATCCTTGGCAACCTCTAAGTCTTCAAGAGCACTAAGCCTCAATGCTGCTGAACGCACCAATGACGATCCATAGCCTCCTCCACCAGAATTATCATGACCATTACCTTGACTATTTCCCGAAATTGCCTCAGCAAAGGGATTAGTACTGCTATCTCCTGGCTGTGCATTGACATTGCTGGCTATACCGATCCCGTTACCCAGTTGTGATGTCATGGTAGCTGGTTGCGATGATGAGGCAGGAGAAGGCGGCATCTTTGGGAGCGCCAATCCATCCTCGGTTGATGCCTGGATTATATGGAGGTCTCCGGCAAGGCCTCTCCGGTTTACGAATGCTTTCAGCACACGATCACGCAACCAAAAATAGACCCATCCAAGCCCCTCAGGTACGATCATGAGGATTATAAGTAATCCGGCTCCGCTGGCCAGATACTGCAATACTCCAGATAGGTGACTAACGATTTCGTAGAGTATTATTCCCAGTAGCCCTCCGCTGATAGAACCCATACCTCCTACTACGACAAAGGCAAAGAGGATTACGGATGTGTCCGGATCGAATCCTGCGTAGCCTATGCCCTGGTTCTGTAGCACAAGTAGAGAACCAGCCAATCCTGCAATTGCCCCTGAAAGACTGAATGCCAGTAGCTTTGCACGAAACGAACTTATACCGTATGCAGATGCTGCTCTGGAGTTGTCTCGCATGGCTACTACAGCTCGACCTGCCCTGGAGTTGCGGAAGTTGTTGGCCAGGTATATACCTGCAATCAGTATTATTACAGAGAGTACAAACATCCAGCGTTGTGAGTTCAGATCGAATCTGCCAAAGAGTATTGGTCTTGCAACATTCGCGGGGTTGAATGCCGGGAAGAACGAGGCTGAGAGCAGCCAAGTGGAGGTCATTACTGCAAATGCAAGAGTAATGACTGCAAGATAAAGTCCCGGAATACGTAAGGCTGGTATCCCCATAATAGCTGCGGCAATTGCACCTACAAGTGCAGAAGCCAGCATAGCCAGAAGGAGCTCTGTATGGAAGTGCACTAATAATGCGCCGGTAGTGGCTGCTCCAATACCTGCTATGGCAAACTGTCCAAGACTGATCTGTCCACCCCAGCCACTGAGAATGACCAGGGATACGGCCAGCAGGCCATAGATCGCGACAAAAGTGAACGTAGTCAACCAAGTCGCGTTGAATGCAAGTGGCAATACGATCAGTACGATTGCAGCAAGGACGAAGTATCCAATCTGTCTGGAGGCTCTTATCTCCTTCATCCTGGTGAGTACGGCTGGCATGGGACGTATCTCTCGAAATGCTACGTAGCTGCCGAGACCAGAGTCACTTGTTCTTTTCTGCTCACGACGTTGGAAAAGCAACGCTATCAGTATAAAGAAAAAGGCAGCCACTTGGACGTAGGTGCTCTGATGGTATGACCAGTATACAGCCTGATCCAGAATCTCCAGGGCAACTGACCAGACTACGGCCATAAAAAGTGAGTCCATGCCTGCCAAGACGGCAGCGGCAAGCGGAATAAGCAGCGTGTCAGGTCCTGAAGCTACGCCGAGATTGATTCCCTGAATAGGAGCGGAAAGTATGGCACCTATTCCTGAGAGTACGGCGGCAACCACCCATACTATCATTGACAACCGCTTTATGGGCAGACCAAGCAGCGTAGCTCTCTCTTCGGAATCAGCCGATGCCTTTATTGCTACGCCGATATCCGTTCCCTGGAAAAACAGGTAGAGTCCCAGTAGTACCAGTGGAACCACGATCAGGGCCACAACGTAGTTGCCGTTGAATTGAATTGGATTGATATGAAACTTTGCTGAGAATGGAGTGGTAAATGTCGTAGTGGCCGATATATTGTGGAAGAGACTTGGCAGCCCCACCTCTCCTGCCCCCAGTATGTAGAATATACCGATAGTGGCTACCGTGAAAATAAGCCTTGGCGACTTGGAGAACCATTTGACAACCAGTAGATCTATAAGTACGCCGGTGATCGCTGCTGCAATGAGTCCAAGTACGACTGCAATCCAGTAGTTCCAATGTTCGCCGACAACCGCTATTACAGCTATAGCAGCAGCCAGACCACCCATGGCCGATTGGGCAAAGTTGAATATTCTGGCGGATCGATATATTAGAATGAGACCCATGGCCGTAAGCGAGGTCAGCCCACCAAGCACTAATCCCTCAAAGATGACTCCTGGTGGAAGCCCCTGAGGAAGTATCTGGCGTAGTATTATATAAGCCAGCACGATACCCACTACCCATACGCCGGCGAGTACTGTTTTTCGTTGCGATTGCTTCATGTTTGGCAGTGTTAGTGCAGAGAGATCCATCACTTACTCCTTATAATTACATAACTATCGACATATCCTGCTATGCCGTCTCTTCGTTTCATTTTGTAATCCCAATTCTTTAACTTTCTGCAGTACAGACTATGCCAACCATGAGGCTTTTGCCTCAACGACTGTTCTGATCCCACACATCATATCAAATATCATCAGGACCCGCATGAAAGCTGTACGTGCCGGGGAACCTCTGAAGAAGCCTTGGAATAGTAGAATACCTTATTCTGGTCGCAAGCTACAAGGGTTCCAGGTTTGCCGTTTACTGGACTTACCTTACCGGTGTCGAATCTAAGTACCTGAAAGGTCGCCATCGGATCAAACGTACCAGGACCGAATGACCATCCTCCCAGACTGCCATTCGGCTTGGATGCTGCCAGTTCTGCGGTATTGGCGAGTCCGGCTTCAAGGTTCTGAGGTGTCAGGTAAGGTCCGGCTGCCTGGAGAGCGTCGAAAAAGAACAGTACCGTCGAGTAAACCATCTGGTACATCGGTGCTATACCGGCCGGTGAGCCGTTTTCTGCTACATATGTCCTGTATGCCTGCTCCTGATTGAGTGGATAAGCAGGCTGGCCGGGAGCTATTACGCCTGCCAACTCCCTTTGTGCTCCTGGGGCCGCTTTTTCTGCCTGGATACCGTAGTTCTGCATAGGCCCGTCCAGGCCTGAGCTTGGTCCGCCGAAGTAGGATTCGAGTACCCATTCAGGGTAGTAGTTAGCTCGAGCTGCTGCCTCGAAAAAATAGATAGGGCTGACCGGATCGGTCGACGACAGTATAACGGTAGTCACCCCATGGGACTTCATCTGAGCTATAGCTGCTGTTGACTGGGTTGGGAGGTCTACGGGATTGAAAGTGAATGCATACTGCTGATGTACGGGTACCCCATAGCTACCAATGTCCTTGACGATATCTTGTGCACAGGTCTGGGCGGTAGGTTCATTGGGGTAGGCTATACCGTACTTTCTTGTTTTGTTTCGTAAATATGCATTACCGGCATACCTGGCAGGCAGGCCAGCAAGCTGCTTTCCAAGTATAGCTCCTATGGCTTGGGCGCTTTTGGTGCAATTTGGTCCCGGAGTAAACTGGTATGGAGCGTTTGCCTGGTACCAGCTATGAGGCTCCAAGTAGAG
>JAMCPC010000021.1 GCA_023379725.1 Actinomycetota bacterium | reverse complement strand
CCAGATGGACGGCGATATCCTGGAATGGGATGGTATGGATGGGATGGTATAGACAATGGCCAGAATAAGCGATTTGTGCGCACTCTATGATGGGCACCTGTTACCGGTGCTGCCCAAAGGAAATGGAGTATGTCCTATATGTCATGGTCTATTGTCTTCTGGTACTGGTTACTGTTATCAGTGCAAAGAGGCACAATCGAAACTTCCTGCAACAGCTGATGTCATTGGGTTTATTGCACTGGCTGTAAAGGGAGAGCAACTTGCAACCGACCTATGGGTATACAAGAGTAGCCGGGCACATGAGGCAAGGCTAAGGCCACAGCTTGGTCTTTCTGCAGTACTTTGGCGTTGGCTTTCATTACACGAAAGCTGCCTGGCAAATGCATCTGGAGTAGATGGCTTTCCCTTAGTGACTACAGTTCCCAGTGCAATACACCGGCATCCCCACCCACTCACTACTATTGTCAGCAGTACAGTAAAAATCACCTCCGATAGATATATTGAATTGTTGAAGCCATCTGAGCCTGCCTACGACGCTGCCTGCAGTGAGCATGCAAGGAATGAGCGTGTAATGAATGAGCGTGTAATGAACTCAAAACGTTACGTAGCTACGCGCACCCCTACTGGAAATCCTGAGCCGGTACTCATCATAGATGATACTTTTACCAGTGGCGCACATATACAGAGTGCTGCTGCCTGTCTCTCTGATGCTGGATACGGTCCTATCGCTGCCCTATGTATAGGTCGTCACTTCAATCGTAGACCAGAAAAGAGAGGATACATTCAATTCGCAGAGAGCTATTATAGAGCAGCGAGGCAACTGGGTTGGAGTTGGGATGAGTGCAGCCTCTGCAATACCTGCACCAGCGCAGGCACAATATAGTGGCTGATCGGAATGGCAATGTAAGCTTTCTGCTTTACCTACGAAAAGGATGCCACCGTATATCGAGTGGCTAGCTCAGTCTAGGCTGTAACTACTGATCGTATGCGAAGGCATCGTTGAGCAGATACACAATGCCTGCTATATTGGGTGAGTGCAAAGATGTAACTGCTGTGGCACCAGACTTGGATTGCCTACCGAAGTAACGGATAATGTATTTTCGCAGTGGCCGACATTGGTATGGGTTGGCAAGGTTGCAAGGGAAGAAACCGAGACAGCGTGAACAATGTATTTTCGTAGTGGTCGGCATTGGTATGGGTGCCCGATATCAGGCATGGAGGGACTATCTGATGCTGGTATTCCCGGTAGCCCTCCTTCATAACGGAGGTGTATAGAATGTTGCGAAAGATCTACTGGTACCTCCGGCGCTTCCGGTTATTCTATCCCGTAATGGGGTTACTGTCGGCGGTAATAAAGCCAGTGAGGCGGCGTTATAATGCTTACAGGGAGCGCATAGATAGGGAACGCATGAAGGGGCGAGTCTCTGATATGTCGACAGATGATACAGGAGTTGCCACCATTGATCGTACCGATCATGGGAGTATGCATCCCGGCAGCGAACTGGGAGTAAACGTCTCTGGGTACTTTGCATCTGAGAAGGGCATGGGAGAGGCATCAAGGTCTGATGTGAGATGTCTCCGTGCAGCAGATATCCCATTCGTCCTGAACAATATAACGGACATGCTCAGTAGCAATAGCGATCACCAACTCGATGAATACATGAGCGATACAAATCCATACCCTGTAAACTTGATCCATGTAAACGCCGGAGAGCTCCCAGGGTTTTACCGCTCCAAGACTCCATCGTATTTTGACGGTCGTTATAATATTGCATACTGGACATGGGAGTTATCACGCTTTCCAGATGAATGGGCACCACATGCAGGTCTTGTGAATGAAATTTGGGTCCCATCCACCTTTGTCCAAGAGACGGTATCGCAGGCTGTATCTGTTCCGGTGATGGTCATGCCTCATTCAATAGAACTACCTGCTTTTGAGGTGGCCGCTACAGAGGTTGGACTTGATCGTAAAAATAGATCGAATAAAGATAGAGGTGGTCGAGATTTTACCTTCCTGAGCATCTTCGACTTCCATAGCATGATGGCCAGGAAAAATCCAGGAGCAGTGATTGAGGCATATAAGACGGTATTTTCATTGACTGACGGTTGTACGCTTATTATCAAATGCGCTCATGGTGACGTATATCCAAAGGAGCTCTCTTTTCTCAAGCGCTTGGCTGGCGGTCGCAATGACATAAAGATAGTGGATCGCGTGTATTCCCGCGAAGAGACATGGAAACTGATATCTGGATGTGATTGTTATGTATCGTTACATCGCTCAGAGGGATTTGGTCTTACTATAGCGGAGGCCATGGCGCTGGGTAAACCAGTAATAGCGACTGGATACTCCGGCAATATGGATTTCATGACCCACTCCAACAGCTACCCGATAGAGTATAATCTTATAGAGATAGAATATAATATTGTAGAGATAGAGCGTGATTACGTTGTATACAGAAAAGGCAGCCTTTGGGCAGATGTAGACGTAGAGAGTGCGGCTCAAGCTATGCGTAAGATATACGATAATTACGATGCTGCCTGTAAGGTTGGTGAGGCGGCCGCAAAAGACATGAGAGAGCGGTTTGGCTCAGCAGTGATAGGAGATCGTATCAAGACAAGACTCCAAGATGTTCTCGGAATGGGATAGCGGGGGAGTGAAAACTAGTGTAGTGCCTATATGCCCATTGGGGCACTTTTTAGGGCAGCAACCATTTCATCTCTGCCACGCATCTCCACAATGGCATGGTCTTTACGACCGGTCGCAAACATGATCAATTCGCCTGGCTCACCTGAAAGTATGACACACTGAGAGTCGTCCATAGAACCAGCCGGCCTGAACCCCCTGGGCTCTATGCGCAATGGGACTCCTACCTTTCTGAACAGTAACCTTCTCATCATGCGAAAGCGTGACCATAGCATCTTTTCCAATTCACGATCCAGTTGTCTCGGCTCCCAGTCTG
>JAMCPC010000020.1:25167-37638 GCA_023379725.1 Actinomycetota bacterium | reverse complement strand
CTGATCTGGTAAGGATAGTTGGTCGGTAGAGACAGCCAAATAGTTGGTGGCCTGTACCACTAGCGCCAACAGTGCCCTCGACAGGATTCGAACCTGCGCACCTGGCTCCGGAGGCCAGCGCTCTATCCCCTGAGCTACGAGGGCATCGTGTCTCTGCTATGTGGTATAGCTCTATACTTGCACTCTCTGCACTTGCATTAAGCCTTTAGGAGCCATGTCCACGGGCAGTCCGACCACGGGTTAGTATTATTATACTATGCGTGAAGACTTACAGCGATCTATCGCAACAGTGTTGTCGGAATTAGGGGTAGATGCAGCTCCCAGCGATGTCGTCATGGAGCGTCCTTTAAGAATTGAACATGGAGACTGGTCGACCAATGCAGCTTTGGTGTATGCCAAGTTGCTTGGAAGGAAACCCAGAGATCTAGCCAGTGAGATATGCGATAAGATGGCAGGTAGCGGGTTACGGCATCTTGAACGTGTCGAGGTAGCTGGACCCGGCTTTGTAAACTTTCATCTCTCGATCGGGTGGCTCCACGATATACTTCTTGATGTCATCAGCAAGGGTGAAGAGGGATATGCAAGATTCGACTTTGGAGCCTCCGAGAGAGTGAACCTAGAGTTTGTCTCTGCCAACCCTACTGGACCCATCCACGTCGGCAATGGTTGGTGGGGAGCGTATGGAGATTCGTTGGGTAGAGTGATGGCAAGATGTGGTTATGCTGTGCATCGAGAGTATTACGTGAACGATACAGGGCGGCAGGTCAGGATGTTGGGAGAGAGCGTATTGGCCCGTAAATTTGATAGTGAGGTTCCAGACGATGGTTACCAGGGGGAGTACGTCTCTCAACTTGCCAAAAGCTATTCCGGACATGCAGATGCCATGGTTGCCGGTAAATGGGCATCGGAGATGATACTGGAGGAGATAAAGGAGACATTGGCATCCATAGGGATTGAATACGATGCTTGGTTCTCACAGGCATCCATAGAAGAATCGGGTGCGCTTGATGAGACGATTGATGAATTGCGTGTTAAGGGGCTTGTAGAGGAGAGAGATGGAGCTACTTGGTTTATGTCCCACACTGCCGGACTGGGGGATTCTCGGGATAGGGTACTTGTAAGGTCTGACGGTACTCCTACTTACCTAGGTGGTGACTTGGCATACCATCGTAATAAATTCCTTGTAAGGGGATTTGATCGTGTAGTAGATATCTTTGGAGCAGATCATCAGGGCCAAGTTGCAAGCCTGAAATGCGGCATGGATGCCCTGGGGGTGGATACCAGTCGTTTGGAGATATTGATTGGGCAGATGATATCTCTTGTGGAGGGTGGCAAGTCGGGGAAGATGTCGAAGAGGCTGGGCAACTTCGTCTCACTGGATGAATTGATCAAGGATTTAGGCTCTGATGCAGTTAGATTGCTGGCACTTATGGGTTCGCTGGATCAGGCGAGCACCCTTGACCTGGATGTGGTAAGGAGCCAGTCCATGGAGAATCCTGTGTATTACATTCAATATGCTTATGCCAGGATATGTTCCCTGGAAAGAGTGCGTGAAGAGCGGTCTATTGAACGTGTGCCCATAGAGAATGTCGACCTTGATATGCTGTCACATCCTCGCGAATTGGAGTTGTTGAGAGTGCTGGAGACTATGCCTGATACGGTAAGAGAGGCATGTGAGGAGAGAGCGCCACATAAGGTAACTGCCTGGGTGAGGAAGTTGGCTGCTGCTTTTCATGGTTTTTATCACGATTGCCCGATTCTGTTCCAAGATCCAGATCAGGATGACTCCGCGCTGATGCAGGCCAGGTTGTGGTTGGTAGAGGCATGTAGGACTACCTCTACCATTGCGTTTTCGTTACTTGGCGTGTCGGCGCCAGAGCGTATGTAGCGAGTTCTGGAGTGGATGCAGTGGATATGCTTGCAAATTCCGGCCCGATTTCTCATCATTTACTTCCTATGAATGCCGTTGTGGAAGAAGATGGAATGCTCAGTGTGGGTGGCGTCAGGCTTGATTATCTGGCACATACGTTTGGGACTCCTCTATTCGTCTACGATGAAGGACACTTACGTAACCGCTGTAGAGAGGCATTATCGGCATGGGGTACAGGTGTAGCTTATGCCTCTAAGGCGTTTATGTGTAAAGCTATGGCCCGCCTAGCCTACGATGAGGGTATGCGTATAGATGTAGCGAGTGGCGGTGAGATGCACGTAGCTGTCAGTGCCGGAGTACCGCCCTCTCGTCTGATATTCCACGGCAACAACAAGTCGGAGCAGGAGTTGTTAAGGGCATTTGAGTATGGAGTGGGCAGTATAGTAGTTGATTCATTTGACGAATTGAGACGTATAGCTAAAATTGCACCACAATTTATAGACAGGCGAGCCTCTGGGCAGGCTTTGATGCTCCGGATCAACCCGGGTATAGAAGCTCATACTCACGAGTTTGTAAAGACTGGGCAGGTGGACTCCAAGTTCGGGCTTTCCATTTCCAGCATCATGGAAGCAGTTCGTGCAATCAATGGCATGGAGGGCGTATTCCTGTCAGGCATGCATTCTCATATAGGATCGCAGATCTTTAATGTGCATCACTTTGAAGAGGAGATAAGGATGCTGGTTGATCTTGCCGATGATATTATGGCCATTCCGAAAGAGGGTGGTTACGATGAATTTGAACTATGTGTAGGTGGTGGCCTGGGAGTTGCCTACTTGTCAGATGAGAGGGCACCCAGCATCACCGAATGGGCAGAAACGGTAAAAGCCGTCATTACACCCTCGAGATTACACATTACGGCCGAGCCTGGACGGGCAATAGTAGCAACTGCAGGGATGACGATCTATAGTGTTGGTACCGTCAAAGATATACCGGGTGTCCGTACCTATCTATCTGTGGATGGCGGCATGAGCGATAATCCAAGGCCGGTTCTTTATGGTAGTGGATATGAGGCCTTTATTGCAAGGGAGGTAAATGCAGAAAGGAGCAGGCCAGTAAGGGTTGTCGGAAAGCACTGTGAATCAGGTGACATACTTATAGCCGATGCCAGATTGCCTGAGGATGTGAGTGTGGATGATCTGCTTGTAGTCCCAGTGACAGGTGCATACGGTTATTCCATGGCATCAAATTATAATAAAGTTCCTCGTCCACCAGTGGTATTCGTCTCTTCAGGGGATGCCAGGCTGGTTATCAGGGGAGAGAGTCTGGATGACATGTGTCGATTGGATGTCCTGTGAAGATACATGGCTATGACATACAACAGGGCTTGCAAACAGTGAAAGGTCGTAGTACATATCCAACTAGCCACGGAATAGAAGACCAGAGTGTAGTGCATGACCAGGACACAGCACAGGATTTGGACAAAGGATCACAACTGTACAACGATAGAGCTGCCAAAGCAATGGCAGGTTTCAGTGTGCTGCTGGATAGCATCGACTACGCTGGACTGCACCGTGCGGTAATGGGGCATCCATTGCTTGCTCCAGATCTGCCAGTATCGAGATGGAGAGCTATGCAATTGCCCCCTCCAGAGAGAAATATTATTATGGGGTATGGTTTTGGTGATCCTATCGTCGAAGGATGGAGAGATCCGAGATCAAAGGCAGTAGCCGATGAACTTGTCGAGTCCGGCATGGCATCTGTAGATGATCAGGGATGGCACACTGATGGTTGGGTGGTAGTACCTTACGATGGAGGGTACTTGCTGGTAGATCGTTTTGTCCCTTACGGTGGAAGTGATACTCGTGTGTACCTGGGAAACGACTCACTTATACTGGCGAATATGATCAGGCGCAGGAGGGGTACGAGAATGCTTGATCTTGGGGCAGGCTCGGGAATATACGGGCTACTTTGTGCGGGACCTGACAGCTTGGCCACCCTGACGGATATCGATTGGCGTGCGGTGGACTTTTGCCGATTGAACGAAGCTCTGAATCGAGCGACAGGCAGAGTGGACCATTCTGTGAGAGTGCTTCAAGGGGATATATTTGAACCAGTGAAGGGCGAGAGATTTGATTTAGTGGTTTCGTTGCCTCCTTACGTTCCGAGCCTGAGCGAGAAACAGTTGTATATGTTTGCCGACGGTGGGGAGAATGGCATTTCGGTGATAAGGCGTATCATAGAAGAGGTACCCAGCTATCTGAACGAACAGGGTGAGTTAATAATACTGGTTCAGGCTATGTTAGATCAAGAAGGTAAGCCGCTTTTTTACGAATCTCTGGAATATAGCGAGAGGGCTGATCTGGATATACATATGACGCTTTTCGACTTGCACTACCTCTGGCCCTATGCCGTGGAACTCGCGGGAGAGTTGGTTGGCATATCCGGAGGTGATCAGGGGGTGCAGCAGAAAATGGCAGAGGATATGGTTCGTTCATGGCGAAGCAATGGGGCTTACTGCGTGGGCAGTATTATATTGCGGGCAGAGCGGAACCGATCCAATCATCAGATCACCACGCTTCATGCTGAACCAATTTGGTCATATTATGACGTTCCTCTGCTGGACAGGGTAAGGCTGGTGCGATCCTCCGATCATTTTACGCTCACAGCTACTGATGGTAGAATGACTACCTTGGATCCATCTATGTTTAAGCTAATTGAGCAATTTGACGGAAGTCGCACTCTCTACGATGCTGTGTCTCTTGCATGGCCTAAATCGTCACCCGATGCAGGAATGTCGTTACTGGATGTCGCAATGGAGAAGTGTGCTGAGTTGGAAAAGGCTGGCATGCTGTCCAGAGGGAGGTGCCGTGACGACGTGGAAGACGGCGAGTATAGATGAATAAGATACGGTGTGCCATATTGGGATGTGGCAATGTAGGCTCTGCTCTGGTATCTCAGCTGATTGTAGGTCACGATGATATCGTGAAGCGTACTGGTGTGGATATTGAGATTGCTGGCATCGCCGTCAGAGATGTCGCCAAGCACAGGGATGCCAAACATGGCTATATTGATGGGTCGCTTTTTACGGATGATCCGTTTGCTCTTGTGAATGACAGCTCGGTGGATATAGTGGTGGAGCTAATCGGCGGCACGGATCCGGCATCACAGCTGATCGACAGAGCCATTGAGACGGGTAAGTCGGTCGTGAGTGCCAACAAGGAATTACTGGCCAGGCGGGGCAGTGACCTTGTCTCTGCGGCGGCTTCGGCGGGCGTAGAGTTATTGTATGAGGCTGCTGTTGCCGGTGCAATACCGGTGGTACGCCTTCTTGCGGAGTCTCTCGCTGCTGAGCAGCTTTACAGGGTATCGGGGATTGTGAACGGTACGACCAATTTCGTTCTGTCGGCGATGTCCGAAGAGGGAGTAGATTATCATGAAGCGCTTGAGGAAGCGCAACGTCTTGGTCTGGCTGAAAGCAATCCAAGTGCAGATGTAGATGGTTATGATGCGGCTGCAAAGGCTGCCATTTTGGCTGGTATTGCTTATCGTTGTGATGTACGGCTTGACGATGTAGCACGTGAAGGTATTACGAGAGTACGCGCCGAAGACGTGCAATACGCCAGGCAGCTTGGCTATATCATCAAGCTACTGGTGGTTACGGAGCTAAATCAGAAAAGCCGGCCGAATGTATCCGAAAATCAAGCATCTCAGGCACCTACAGCGCCTCAAGTATCTCAGGCACCTACAGTGCCTCAAGCACCTGCAGCATCTACAGTGCCTCAAGTGTCCGTAAGAGTTTATCCTGCTATGGTGCCTGTCTCTCACCCACTTGCCTCTGTTCGCGGTGCGCATAATGCTGTATTCATAGAAGGGGAGAGGTGCGGTGAAATAATGCTTTACGGGCAGGGGGCAGGGGGGGTACCTACAGCGTCAGCGGTAATGGGTGATCTCGTGGATGCTGCTGCCAAGAGGCTGGCGGGGCATCAGCCCTATGCTAGCATGGTACCGGCAAGGGAGCCAGTCCCCCGAGCATACGTGATCCCGCCGTCCGAGCTCAGGTGTGCATGGTATATAAACATGGATGTTAGAGACCAGCCGGGTGTGTTGGCTGCCGTTGCTCATGTATTTGGTGATAATGGAGTTTCGATTCGTTCAATGGAGCAGGTAGGTATGGGTAGTGAGGCAAGACTAATATTTGTCACCCATGAAGCCCGGGAGGGTGATATAGATAAAACGCTGGAGGAGCTGCATGGTCTTGGTGCAGTGGAGAATATAGGTGGCATCTTACGTGTCTTTGGGGAGAGCAAAACGAGATGAGTTCCATGAGGCTGGTTAGAGCGCTATGTCCTTGATGCAGGGTTGGCGAGGAGTCATAGAGGCGTACCGTCCCTACTTGCCGGTCTCGGATAGTACACCTATCGTCACCTTGCTGGAGGGTAGTACTCCTCTGCTTGAAGCGCCACGACTATCTAAGAGGCTCGATTGCCGGGTGTGGCTGAAGTTGGAAGGCATGAATCCGACGGGATCATTCAAGGACAGGGGCATGACCATGGCTATGTCGAAGGCTATGGAGGATTCAAGCAAGGCCGTAATCTGTGCTTCTACCGGTAATACCTCCGCTTCCGCGGCGGCTTATGCGGCCAGAGCCGGTATCACATGTGTCGTTCTTATTCCTGAAGGTCACATAGCTTTGGGTAAATTGGCGCAGGCGCTGGTTCATGGAGCTCGAGTGTTGCAGGTGAGGGGCAATTTTGACGAGGCGCTTACAGTAGTAAGAGAGATCGGGGATAACTATCCTGTAACCATTGTCAATTCGATTAATCCGTACCGTATAGAGGGACAGAAGACAGCAGCGTTTGAAATTTGCGATACTTTGGGAGAGCCTCCCGACCTTCACTTTTTACCGGTTGGCAATGCTGGTAATATAACCGCCTACTGGAAGGGCTACAAGGAGTATTTTGGAGCTGGCCGTATAAGTCGTCTACCTGCAATGATGGGGTTTCAAGCCGAAGGGGCGGCACCTATAGTGCTTGGTCATCCGGTAGACAGGCCGGAGACGGTGGCCACAGCGATAAGGATCGGTAATCCTGCTTCTTGGCAGGGGGCACTAAATGCGGCATCGGAATCCGGGGGGAGTATTGCTATGGTTAGCGACAAGGAGATTCTTGCTGCGTACAAATTGCTTGCTACTGAAGAATCTGTCTTTTGTGAGGCAGCTTCTGCTGCATCTGTTGCGGGTTTGTTGAAGTCAAATATACCGTCGGGTTCCCTGGTTGTATGTGTACTGACTGGTCACGGATTAAAGGATCCTGACCTGGCTATAAGTCAGATTGAGGTACCGAAGCCGGTGGATGCCACCAAAGATGCAGTACTGGAAGCGCTGGAGCTGTAGTGCTCTGTTCCGCAAGTGGCCATTGTTCTCTGCCTTGTTCTGCTTGCTAGGACGAAGGCTCCCTGATCCAACCCACCTATACGCTGAGCATCTTCTGGGACAGACCACTAATAACTTGCACACGCCCTTGAATTGGTGTATCATATGGTTATCCGTTGCTAAATAATCTGTGTGGCGGTATATTCAAGCGGTACAAGCTCATTCAATAGGGTCGTGTATGTCAGGATTGGCGAGATGGTCGTATGTCAATGTGGAATGTCGCCAAAATGACAATTTTCAGAATGATTTTTGCAATGAGCAGTATATGAAATGATGAGGTGAAACAACCAAGTGTCTGATGAGCAATATCCTGATAGGGCTGTTCTTGAGCGTAAAGAGCGAGAAGAGCTGAGAGAGATAGCGCGTGCACTGTCGATATCAATACCTGTCCGTCTTAAGAAGGCAGATATAGTCGATAGGATTTTAGAAAAGGTCAATGATGGCCATGCGACCGGCGATGGAAGTACTATGTATGCAGGAGCCAATGGTAGTGTCCCGCACTCTGGCATTGCAGATCAGTCTGATACGTTGCGGCTATTCGTCGCACAGGAGCCCGTCGCACAAGAGACAGTTGCTACCCAAGAACCCGTCGCACAAGAATCTGTTGCGCAGGAGACAGCTACCCAAGAACCCATCATACCCGAATCCAGTGCCCTATCGGGGTATACTGCCTTATCTGAGTCAACTGTGACCCAGGAATCCAGTACTATTTCCGAATCCGGTGCCGCCCAGAAGTCCGGCGCTGTTGCAGAGTCGGCTATTGCTGGAGAGTCTACTGTTGCAGCTGAGCCTGCCGCTACCGCCGCCACTGGGAAGGAGTCAATCGATGTCCAGAAGTCCGGTGCTGCGTCCGAGACTACTGCTGCATCGGATACCTCAGATCTATCTCACAGAGAAGAAGTTGCCAAAAAATCAGGTGACGAAGTGCACCAGAAGAGCCAGAATCATGGACAGCAGGCCAGCTCACCCAGTAGGCGAAATCGCAGGAAAAGAGGGAAGGACAGACCGGATAAGGCCAACGGAGAGATGCAGGCTACCCAGCCTGATACCTACGACGGCGAGCTTATGGCTACAACAGGAGTCCTTGATTTAAGGGATGAAGGTTACGGTTTCATCCGTTCCGAAGGTTATTTGGCGAGCGCCAAGGACGTCTATGTCTCTATAAGTCAGGTCAAGAAATTTGCTCTTCGCAAGGGTGACTGGATAGAAGGGGAGGCAAGACCAGCAATAAATAATGAAAAATATCCGGCACTCATACATATTGATACCGTGGGTGGAAAGGTCGCCGATGAGATAAGGGGACGTTCAAAGTTCGAATCGCTTACTCCACTTTTCCCTGATCAGAGACTGACAATGGAGGTCCCAGGGGATACAGGTTCCAATGTGCTTACTGCCAGGATAGTCGATCTACTCTGCCCTATAGGCAAGGGACAGCGAGGGCTTATCGTGTCGCCACCAAAGGCCGGTAAGACTACCGTTATGAAGCAGATTGCTCGGTCTATCGAGATCAATAATCCCGAGGTGCATCTTATGGTGCTTCTAGTCGACGAACGCCCTGAGGAGGTCACCGATATGCGCAGGTCGGTAAAGGGTGAGGTAGTCTCGTCCACATTTGACAGGCCAAGTGATGAACATACTACAGTCGCTGAACTCGCTCTTGAGAGGGCAAAAAGGTTGGTAGAGCTGGGTAGGGATGTAGTAATTATTCTTGACGGTATTACCAGACTCGCCCGTGCTTACAACTTGGCACAGCCCGCTACAGGTAGAATCATGTCCGGAGGTGTGGATTCCGGTGCTCTATATCCACCAAAGAGGTTCTTTGGTGCAGCACGCAATATAGAAGAGGGTGGTTCACTCACGATTTTGGCGACGGCCCTGGTAGAGACAGGATCGAAGATGGATGAAGTTATATTCGAAGAGTTCAAGGGGACGGGTAACATGGAGCTACGTCTGGATAGACACTTGGCCGAGCGCAGGCTATACCCATCTATTGATGTAAACGCCAGTTCGACCCGTCACGAAGAGCTGTTGTTCAGTCCCGGGCAGTTGCAACAGGTCTGGAAACTAAGGAGGGTACTCAATGTTCTGGCTGCTGATGGTAGCGCAGCTGCAGGACTGGAGTTGTTGATGGATAAGATTAGAAGCACCAAGAGTAATGATGATTTTCTGGCTGATATTGCAAAGGGGCCGGCACCGCCCCTGTAGCCACTTAGTCTCTGTAGCTACTTATAATGAATATATACCGCCCTTATAACCCTTTATAATAAAGATAGGAGAATCAATGAAGCAAGATATACATCCTCAATATGGTGAAGCTGTTGTTACCTGTTCGTGTGGAAATCAATTTACGACACGATCGACGAAGGCTGAGTTGCATATAGAACTATGTAACCAGTGCCACCCCTTCTTTACCGGCAAGCAAAAATTGGTCGATACCGGAGGGCGCGTAGAAAGGTTCAATCGCAGGTACGGTAATGCTGCCAAACGTCGCAAAAAGACTGTATAATTCCAGGCAGTTAGTCTGATTGGGATATGGATGTTCCAAATTTAGAAAAATATGAGGCTGAACGCGATGCAATAGCTGATCAACTATCTGATCAGAAGGTACTGTCCCAGCCGGGCAAGTTGAAAGTTCTTTCAAAGCGCTTCAAAGAGCTTGAAGACATTGTAGCTATAGTAAGGCGTCTTCGCGATGCCCAAAACGATCTTGATGCTGCCAAAGAGTTGTACAATGACCTCTCTGGCGATGAGAGAGAATTGGCCAGGCTTGAAGTAGAAGATGCCGGCAATTGTCTTGAAAGGTGCGAGCAGGATCTGAGAGAGGCGCTGATCCCCAAGGATCCAAACAACGGTAGGGATGTCATGATGGAGATACGAGGTGCAGAAGGTGGGGAGGAAGCCAATCTCTTTGCCAAGGATCTATTCGAGATGTACCTACGCTATGCTGATCGTAGAAAGTGGAAGCACGAGGTAATCTCGTTGAGTCCATCGGAACAGGATGGCATAAATGAAGCCGTGATCATAGTCAGCGGTGATGATGCCTGGCAACGTTTGAAACACGAGGGTGGACCTCATCGGGTGCAGAGGGTGCCGATAACTGAATCCCAGGGGAGGGTGCATACGTCGTCAGCTACAGTCACCGTACTGCCCGTTGCAGAGGAACTGGAGATAGAGATCGATCCCTCTGAATTGCGTATAGACGTATTCCGCTCCACTGGTCCGGGTGGTCAGTCGGTGAATACGACAGACTCAGCTGTACGTATCACGCATATACCTACAGGGCTTGTGGTATCTATGCAGGAAGAGCGCAGCCAGATCCAGAACAGGGCAAAGGCTATGCAGGTTCTTCGCTCCAGGTTGCTCCAGCTTGAGCAGGAGAGGAAAGAAGGGGAGGAGTCCATGCTGCGAAAGAGTCAGGTAGGTGGTGGCGGTCGTTCGGAGAAGGTGAGAACGTACAACTTCAAGGAGAATAGGGTGACTGATCATAGAATCAAACTGACCCTGTACAAACTTGACAGGGTGTTGGCAGGAGATCTCGATGAGCTGGTGGATGCTCTGCTCGCCGACGAGAGGTCGCGTCAGTTGTTGGATAGCTCCCTGATCGGCGAGCCATTGGCAATTAGTTAGTGGCCTGTCCCGTAAATAACCATGGGTTTTTACCAGCCAGATGACACCCCTGACGGCGTTCTTGTCCTGGACGTAGCTCCAGTTACGCCTTCGTCCTCGGCCTTGCCAGATGACACCCCTGACTTGCCGGATGACGTCACGCTGTTTACGAGACAGACCACTAGTAGTCTTTCTTGTAGGAGGCGGACTTCCGTATATGATTGGCTATGAGTGAAATGACCCTGAAGGATGCCATACTCCAATGTGTGGAGGTAACAGGCTCGTTGCAGATCGCCTACTGGCTTACT
The DNA here is from genome assembly GCA_023379725.1 of Actinomycetota bacterium. Classification (GTDB taxonomy): domain Bacteria; phylum Actinomycetota; class Acidimicrobiia; order Acidimicrobiales; family JAMCPL01; genus JAMCPL01. Next base: position 26,423 of record JAMCPC010000020.1, on the reverse strand, counting down.
GAGGAACTTATCGGGTATAGCAGCACCGAAGTAGTGCTAGATCCAGGTATATGCCTGACTACCACGCAGTCGGCTATATTGAGCGAGGCGATTGATCGTATACGTGGTTTGGAGCCATTGCAGTACGTTATCGGCAAATGGAGCTTCAGAGGGATTGAGTTGGCCTGTGACAGACGCGCACTGATACCCAGACCTGAGACTGAGATAGTGGCAGAGGCTGCGATCGATAGAGTGGCAGAGGCTGCGATCGATAGAACGCATGGAGAGAGTTTACTGGTGGCAGACCTTGGGACGGGCTCTGGAGCCATTGCTCTATCTATTGCCAGCGAAATAAATCAGCGATACCCCGAGGTAGATATATCTGTAGTTGCAACAGATATATCGTATGATGCACTTGAATTGGCACGAGAGAATATGGAGCTTATAGCACGCTTGCAACCGAAGATGACTGAGCTGATCAGTTTAAGACATGGATCGTGGTATGAAGCATTACCAGCAGAGGCAAAGGGCAGATTCTCAGTTATCGTCTCCAACCCGCCCTATATTTCTCGCAATCAGTGGAATGGATTGGAGTCTACGGTAAAGGAGCATGAACCCGAGATTGCCCTGGTAGGTGGCGATAGTGGTATAGAGTGTTACCGTCATTTGATCGATGGTGCTCCGCAGTGGCTTATGCCCAATGGCTGTATCGTACTGGAGATCGACCCATCACAAGCTGGCATTGTAGCAGACATGGCAGCTGTGGCTGGTTTTCAGGATATTGCCGTCAAGGAGGATTTGTGCGGACGCCCTAGGGTGCTAATTGCTAGTGGACTGGGAGCGTGGGACAGAGTCCCCGACTGCTAACCCGGTAACCCTATATCTTGTGGCTCCGCCGTAAGGCAACCACAATATCTTGTATTTAATTTATATCGTAGTACGATTCTATCCCACGCTCCTGGGTACATACTATGAATGATATCGGATTATCAATAGTTGATCGATTTGGTACAGTTGGAGGATATATTTCTTTTTGCCGATATGTTCTGAATCCATCTTTCTACCGACGATTGGGCGGCCTGTAGGATCGTTCCATGTCCTGCACTGGGAGATACGAAGGTGCGTACTCCAGCTGGATCACTGTGGCAGGCTTTATGGATGAAGGATTGGTACGCAGAGTTCGGGATAATTATATCCTTTTTACCGTAGGCTACGAACATTGGCATATCGGTACTTGAGTTACCAGGGTCGTTCTCATGCAGCAGGGCGATGAACGC
>JAMCPC010000020.1:13967-24947 GCA_023379725.1 Actinomycetota bacterium | reverse complement strand
GCGTAATGGGTACCATTGGGGTTGGTTCCCCTCATTATCTGGAAGGGGTAACGCAAGTATACTGCGAAAGTACCATTGGGGGTAGGGGATTGAGGTATACCGGTGTTGATTGGCGTAGTAATGATCACCTGCCCATTGCTGTACAGATTCATGGTCTCGGGGAGTTGCTTTGTTACATAGACATAGTCGTACGGCTTCGGATCGGTCTGCCCTGTGGTCACTGCAGTAAGGAGCGCTTTCCATACCTGTGGACCCACAATCCCATCTGTGGTCAGATTATGCTGGTCTTCGAAGGCCATGACGGCACCCTTGGTTACCAGGTTGGTCTGCCCAGGTGTCCACATTGACTGGAGATATTGCTGCATGCTGGACCACTTCCAGCTGAAATTACCTGGTTGCACTATGGCTTCATTCTGCGGCGCAACCGGGGTCGAGCTGGAAGGGTTGAAAGCGAGTGGCAGATAGCCTAGCTGGGCAAGAATTTGCTGTGCTCTCAGGAGTGAGCCTGGGGCAATATTGAACACCACGCTGCTGCTGGATGGCAGTGTCTCTCCAGTGGTACTCTTTATGCCGCTGGGGCCTCCTGGAATGTTTACAGTTTCAGAGCTGGATGGTAGAAAACTGGCAGATGGTTGGAGTGTGAGCGTATTCGGAGATACCTGTGACCATTGCCCGGGTACTGACGGCGAGAGGGATGGCATAGGGCTGCCTGTTCGTAACGGTGCTGAAAAGGTAATCGTTATTTCTGTGTCTGGGGCTACATTTGATGCTCCTGGGGTAGGCGTTACGTTGGTGATGCTGAGGGCAGGCAGAGCTTTGGACTTTGTATTATTTCCTGGCCCTGTACCGCTGGCACCGGCAAGGTTGATTTTGCCGCTTGAGCTGACTATCACTGCGGCGGCAGCTACTACTGCGATACCGGCAACGATAAACAATGATGCAGCACCCCTATGGCTCTTTGATTGTCCTTTCCCATAACTCGTGCGCATAGTCATTAATTATATTACCTATGCAACCAAATGGTGCGTCATCATCTTGAAAATAGTCAATATTTTTGGCATCTTGAGCCAAGTTGCGAAATAAGTAGTAAACTGGGTTTCGTGGCGAGATCGATAGCGGTGGCAAACCAGAAAGGTGGAGTAGCGAAGACTACTACGGTTCATAACCTTGGCTATGCACTTGCCAAAAAAAATGCCAGAGTGTTACTGATTGACCTGGATCCTCAGGGATGCCTGACCTATTCGGTGGGTATAGATCCTGACAGTTTGCAGGTATCAGTACACGATATCTTTGTCAGGCGTGCTAAAGCCGTAGACGTAAAGGTGGCAATAGAGTCGGAAGACGCAAAAATGGTCCTGGATATTCTGCCGGCCAATATCGACCTGGCAGGTTCTGAGGTGTATCTGTTGACCAGGACAGGTAGAGAGCATGTACTGTCCAGGGCACTCAAGCCGCTGGCAGAGGAGTACGATTTTGTTCTCATAGATTGCCCTCCATCCCTTGGAGTGCTTACGATCAACGGTCTTTCGGCAGCTGATGAGGTCGTAGTCCCCATGCAGTGTGAGACGTTAAGCCATAGAGGGGTTGGTCAGTTACTTGAAATACTTGAAGATGTGAAGACATTTGCCAACCCGCACCTGAAGGTAAGGGGAGTGATAGCTACGATGTATGACGGCAGGACGCGTCATGCTCGTGAGATGCTGGAGAGCCTGGGTACGCGTTACGGGCTGGAGGTATTGGATCCGCCGGTACACAAGTCGATACGTTTTGCGGAGTCACCGTCGAGAGGAGTCTCTATTCACCAGCATGCTCCAGTGTCGCCGGGGGCGAGAGCATATGCAGCTATAGCCGAACAGTTAATGAAAGGATAAGATGGCAGGTTCTGATCCACTTGGTAGAAGAGCACTATTCTGGTTGACACCTTCGGAAGAGCAGTCGAAAGGGGACAAGGTCAAGCCAACTAAGCGTTCTGACCGTGCAATTGATGAGGGGCGTAGAGCATTTTATTCAAAGACTGCCATCCGACAGGATGGTGGGACGGATGGTTCTACGCGAGGAGCGCGTAGCAGAGCCAGGCGTAACATTAGTGGCCGTTACGCCAGTGAGCACAGTGGCAGTGATGACTCATTTAGATTAGTGGATGCAGATGTTGTAGCTGGTGATAAGGCAAATAGGCGTTCAAAGAACGATATAAACTCCAGAAATGGCAGTAAAGTAAAGAGCGTTGGCAGGACAGGGAATGGTAGTAAGGCGGAAAATTGCCCATACGGCGTTTTTTGTGTAGATATAACATGTGGATCATGTAAAAAAACTACCACGGTAACCATACAGGAGTTCCTGATGATGCATTGGCCAATATGGGTATGGTTGCCTGGTAGGGGAAACACCCATCTGCTAACATGCCCAATGTGTCGAAAACGTACGTGGTTGTCTGTGTCGTGGCCGTCGAGCAGTCGGGGATAGCCGTCGAGCAGTCGGGGATGCTGCCAATAGATGGGAGATGCTCACCGGTCGGTCAAGGCTGGCAACAACAGCCAAAGGTAATCTCTGCCCTTATGGGAAGATTACGGTAGTGTGCTTACCCAGATAGCTCACGATATCCTGTCAATTCATGGCCCTGTAGCCTACCTGATCATAGGACTTCTGGTATTTTCCGAGGATGCTATTATGGTGGGTTTCGTATTGCCAGGAGAGACTGCTGCAACAGTGGGCGGGGCACTGGCGGCACTTGGTCATTTACAGCTGGCTCTCGTGCTCGTAGTGGTGGCACTTGCAGCTGTGATCGGGGATTCCACTGGATATGAATTGGGCAAGTTGGCCGGTCCATATATGCTTGAACACAAGCCATTGAAGAATCGGCCTGCGGTCGAAAAAGCACGGCAACTCTTGGTTCGCTATGGTGGCGCAGCTGTATTCCTGGGGCGTTGGGTAGCCGTGGGGCGTGCTATCATTCCTGGATTGGCTGGTATGGCCGGTATGCGCTATCGCACTTTTTTGGTTTACAACGTAGCAGGTGGGGTACCCTGGAGCATCACTTATGTCATGATAGGATATATTGTAGGTACCTCATTTGAGAAGGTGGCGTCATACAGCGCATGGGCATCTGGGGGATTGGTGGCTGTAATCGTGGCAGTCGCTGTGATCTGGCATCTTCGGCGCAGGCATCATGCCGAGGGGCTGGTCCAGTAGCCGGTCGAGGAGAAATAGTCTATAAGAAGTTCTCCAGCCTCAAATACGTGCGACTTGGCCGCCTCTCTTGCCTTGTTGGGATCATGCAGACGAAAGGCCTCTATTATGTCTATATGTCCCTGTTCGGATAGTGAAGACCATCCCTTGACCAGCGCATAGAAACCGTCCGGAATGTAGCGTAGACTTGACAGTAGCATCATGAGGAGCTTCGGTGATTCAGCTGTTTTATTTATAGTGGCGTGGAATTGCCAGTTCGCCTTTTCCATGCCGGCAGTATCACTGGCTTGACGATATTCGAGGAACAGCGATTCCTGCTTTTCCAGGACATCCAGGATAGAATTATCTGCAATCTCGCAAGCCCTTGCGGTGAGTTCACCGGCCAGAGTTGCATGTATCCAGTAGATGTCACGTATATCGTTACGGGTGATCGGAAGCAGCTTGAATGATCGGTTTGGCTGTATCTGTACGAATCCCTCTGCTGCCAATCTGAGTAGCGATTCGCGTACCGGTGTAGTGCTGACTTGTAGCAGCTTGGCCAGTTCGTCCTGCGTGGTACGTTCCGAACGCAACTCTCCGGTCAGTATCATAGTTCTGAGTATATCGGTGACCTCGTCGGCTAGTTTTCTGTATTGCATTGGTTTCATCTTTTCTTAGAATACCACGGGTTGACTGTACTCACCCCAGATTCCCTTGAGAACAGAGGTGATCTCTCCGACGGTGCAGTATTCCCTGGCGCATTCCAGTAGTAAAGGCATCAGATTCGCGCTTTGTTCAGTAGCTGCTTTGGCTAGACTGTCTAGGCATTGGCGAACCTTGGCGTCGTTACGGCTAGATTTGACATCAATAAGCCGCTCCAGCTGTATTGATGTCCTCTTCTCATCCATGGCATATCCGTGTATATCCGGTGAAGGATCGTCGGTTACAAACATGTTTACTCCGACTACCTGGCGCTCTCCCATCTCAAGCTGCTGCTGAAAACGGTACGCTTCCTGTGATATCAACTGTTGCACGTATCCTTCTTCGACTGCTCTTACCATGCCGCCGTATCTCTCTATGTCGTCCATTACCTCTACAATTTTCTCTTCCATGGCATCTGTCAACTCTTCGATAAAGTAAGAGCCACCGAGCGGGTCTACCACCTTTGCGACCCCGGTCTCGTATGCCAGTATCTGCTGTGTCCGGAGAGCCAATGTGGTGCTCTCCTGGGTAGGCAGTGCAAATGGCTCATCCCATGCGGCGGTGAAGATGGATTGCACGCCACCGAGTACGGAGGCCATATTTTCGTAGGCTACCCTTATAAGGTTGTTCATCGGCTGGCGCGAATAGAGTGATGCCCCTCCGCACACGCATCCTGCGCGTAGCATACATGACTTATCGTTTGCGGCACCAAATCGTTCACGTGCAATTCTGGCCCATATCCGTCGCCCCGCCCGATACTTTGCAATCTCTTCGAAGAAGTCTCCGTGAGTATAGAAGAAGAAGGATAGCTGGGGTGCAAAATCGTCTATCTTAAGGTGTCCCCGGGAGATCAGATCTTCACAGTATGTGATTGCATCTGAGAGCGTGAAAGCCATTTCCTGGATAGCATTTGCACCAGCATCTCTGAAGTGAGCTCCTGCAACCGATATGGCATTGAATAGCGGTATATTGGTTGCGCAGTATTCGATGGTATCACTGGTAAGTCCGATGCTTGGTCTGGGTGGCCATATCCAGGTTCCTCTTGACGCATATTCCTTCAGTATGTCGTTCTGTATGGTACCTCGTAAGCGGCTGATCTCTATCCCCTGCCTCTCTGCTGCAACGATGTAGAATGCCAAGATGATCGCAGCCGTACCGTTTATGGTGAAGCTAACGCTCACCCTGTCCAATGGTATACCATTGAACAGTATTTCCATATCCCTGATTGAGTCAATTGCTACACCGACACGACCGACTTCTCCTTCAGCCTCTATGTCATTGGAGTCGTAACCGCATTGAGTGGGAAGATCGAGCGCAACAGATAGGCCGGTAGCTCCCTGACTAAGTAAATACTTGTATCGTTCGTTTGATTCTTCGGCAGTTCCAAACCCGGAGTATTGCCTGAATGTCCAGAGGCGCTCCCTGTACCCGGTGGCAAAGTTGCTACGCGTATAGGGAAACTGACCTGGGTTGCCGAGCTCTGAGTCGTAATCAAAGTGTGCATCGGGAGTATAGAAGGGTGCCAACGGTATACCTGATGGCGTCATATATCTGTTCTCGTTGTCGGATAAATCCACAGATATATGATATCATATATTTTATTGGTGATGAGATTATCACCATAGCTACAGCTGGGGGCTTGCTGGGTGGTCGGATTTGGAGGAGGTTGTTAATCCTCTACTGCAGTAGCTGGTATACCGTCGAGCGATGTAGGTGCAACACGAGCAGGAGCCAATTCGTATGCTTCCTGTGCGGTCATCTTTGACTTTCGCCTTATTTTCCGCCCAAGCCATGCTATAGGATCGTATGAGGCGTCAACAACTCTTTCCTTGAGCGGTATGATTGCGTTGTCTGTAATTTTGATATGCTCAGGGCAGACTTCAGTGCAGCATTTCGTTATATTGCAGAATCCCAGGCCCAGGTACTCACGCATAAGTGCCCTACGATCTACGGTGTCCAGAGGGTGCATCTCCAGAGAAGCCAATTTCACGAAGAACCTTGGCCCAGCATAATACAGCTTGTTCACTTCGTGGTCGCGTATTACATGGCATACATCCTGACACAGGAAGCACTCTATGCATTTGTGAAACTCCTGTGCCCTGTCTATATCGACCTGTTGCATCCTGTAGGTTCCGTCCGGTTCGGGTTCGCCGGGAGTAAAAGGCGGGATCTGTCTGGCCATGACATAGTTGAACGAAACATCTGTCACCAGATCCTTTATTATAGGGAATGTTTTCATCGGGGTAATCGTTATTGTATCGTCTGGCAATGTATCCATTCTTGTCATGCACATCAGGCTGGGTTTGCCGTCTATTTCTGCCGAGCACGAGCCGCACTTACCGGCCTTGCAATTCCACCGGCAGGCCAAGTCGGGGGCGAGGGTGGCCTGTATACGATGGACTACGTCGAGGACCACCTCTCCCTCCACTCTTTCCAACTTGTACTGCTCAAAGTTACCGCCATTGGAATCGCCTCTCCAGATGTTCATGGTTACTTCGGTCATCTATTCATATCCTTTCTCAAGCTGTATTCAATTATCATTCTTCTCAGTGTTTCCGCTCTGTCTATGCTTATCAGTGCCTCTGTTCGCCAGGGCATGCCCTGCTCAGTGCCCATCCTTCTCAGTTACCTACTCCTGCTTGCCCAGTACCTATCCTGCTCCTGCTCGATCCTGCTCAGTGCCCATCCTCAAAGAGGGACTTTAGCTCATCTGGCATCTCCAGTAATGGCTCCGGCTGTATAGAGTGCTCTCCATCACGTTTCCGCTGTACGAAGTTTACCTTTCCAAGCTCAGGGTCAGGCTGGGGGTAATCGTCTCTGGTGTGACCGCCTCTCGACTCCTTTCTCTCAATGGCACCTCTAGTGACCATTTCTGACAATGAGAGCATTGATGGAAGATCTGTCGCGAGGTTCCAAGACGGATTGTACTGCTTGCCACCATTGACCGATACTCTATTGAGCCGATCCTTCAGCTCTGATATATTTTCCAGAGCTTGACGCAACTCGGCTTCTGTGCGGATAATGCCCACCAGTCTCTGCATGCAATCTTGCAGGTCAGCTTGGAGAGTATAGGGGCTCTCACCGTTTTCGTAGCTGAATGGATGTATGGCTTGGTTTGCCGCTTCCAGCGCCTGCTCCATTTCCGGTTTAGGCGTACCGGAGAATCCTTCAGCATGGTCTGCGGCACCCATACCTGCTCTACGTCCGAATACCACCAGATCTGAAAGGGAGTTACCACCAAGCCTGTTTGCCCCGTGCATTCCACCGGCGACTTCTCCTGCTGCAAATAGGCCAGGAACAGTTGCGGCTTCGGTTTCAGCGTCTACCCTTACTCCACCCATCATATAATGACACGTAGGGCCAACCTCCATTGGTTGTCGAGTAATGTCTACCCCTGCAAGTTCGAGGAACTGAGTATACATAGACGGGAGTTTTCTCTTTATTTCGTCGGCAGTGAGGCGTGTGGCGATATCCAGGAATACTCCTCCGTGCGGGCTTCCCCTGCCAGCCTTTACCTCCGAGTTGATTGCTCTGGCAACTTCATCTCGTGGCAATAGATCAGGCGTGCGGCGGGCAGATGAATGGTCGGTATACCATCTGTCAGCTTCCTCTTCGGTGTCGGCAGTTTCTGCCCTGAACATCTCCGGTATGTAATTGAACATGAAACGTTGATTCTCCGAGTTACGTAATATGCCACCGTCACCACGAACCCCCTCTGTCACGAGCAGTCCCCTTACAGAGAGCGGCCATACCATTCCCGTGGGATGAAACTGTACGCATTCCATGTCTATCATGTCTGCTCCTGCCTGAAATGCCAGGGCATGACCGTCCCCGGTCGACTCCCATGAGTTGGAGGTGTATTTCCAAGACTTCCCGATGCCGCCTGTTGCGAGTATAACTGCCTTGGTTTTGAACAGTATCATATCTCCCGATGCCCTCCAGTAGCCTATTGCTCCACAGACGTTTCCACTTGAGTCGGTGAGCAGGCGAAGGATCTTGCATTCCATGAATACCTCTATGCCCATGCTTGTAGCTTTGTACTGTAGCGTGCGGATCATTTCCAGACCTGTCCTGTCACCCACATGAGCCAAACGTGCATACTTATGACCACCGAAATCACGCTGATGTATACGCCCGTCTCCCGTACGGTCAAACAACGCTCCCCATGCCTCCAATTCGAGCACACGATCGGGCGCTTCTTGGGCGTGCAGTTGTGCCATGCGCCAGTTGTTTAACATCTTGCCACCTCGTACGGTGTCCCTGAAGTGGACTTTCCATCCATCTTCCGGATATACGTTGCCGAGCGAGGCAGCGATTCCGCCTTCAGCCATGACCGTATGAGCCTTACCAAATAGAGATTTACATACGACAGCGGTCGACAATCCCCTTGATCTGGTCTCGATCGCCGCCCTGAGACCTGCTCCGCCGGCACCGATAATAAGAACGTCGAACGATTGGCTGGTAATATCGCTTGCTACTATATTCATTAGTATAAATCCCTTCTAAAATATTTTGTAATCGTGAATGATACCGCTGGCGACCAGCCGTACATACAGGTCGCTCAAAGCTACGAACATCAAACTAACCCATGCCAGTTGCATATGCCTTTCGTTCAGCGGAGTGATCATCTTCCATAACCGGTAACGTATACGATGCTTTGAGAACTCGTTTACCTGTCCTCCACAAATATGGCGACAGGCGTGGCAGGATACCGAGTAGATCCACAACAAGGCAGCATTTACGCAGAGTACGAGCGTTCCTACGCTAAATCCTATGCCCTGTCCCGGAAAGTCAAAGGCTAATATGGCATCCATGGTAAGCACGACGTTGAATAGTAGAGCTAGATATAGAAAGTATCGGTGTACGTTGTGCAGTATCAGGGGGAATCGCGTCTCCCCTGTGTAGCTCTTATGCCCGTCCGCAACGCCACATGCAGGAGGTGATTGCCAGAAGGAGCGGTAGTAGGCTTTTCTGTAATAGTAGCAAGTCAGGCGGAATCCAAGCGGTACTATCAATATGAGCAGGGCGGGAGAGAAGTTCCAGAAAGATGCCCATATCCCCAGTGGGTGGCTGCCGGCAACTCGCTGGCAACTCTCTGCGATACAGGGGGAGTAGAACGGTGATATTAAATTACGATGCATTTTTGCACCAACGTAGTAATCCTTGCCTTGAAATGCAGCGAATGTGGCATACGCTACGAAGGCGGTGAGAACGGTGGCGGTTACCGCTGGACTGATCCACCACCTGTCTGTGCGTAAGGTATATTTGCCTGTAGGGCCACCTCGCGCTTTTCCTATTTCTACGGGAACTACCTGGGGAACTGTTCCTTGTTCTTGAGCTATGGTCAATGTTACCTCCTTAACTGATATTGAAGTTAGTCCAAGGCGGCCATCCTATGCAAGTTATTGCACTTTATAACATAAAAAACAATTTTCATAAATGGGTTGTATTTTTCGTCAAATAGGCGCATACTAACAAAATTGTAATTACAAGCATGATATATTACTAGCGAAGGGAGGCAATACAAGTGGAAGCGATGAGAGTGGAGAATATGTTGCAGGCGATTGACGACACAGAGGAACTTGCTTGGAAACTACAGGCCAATTGTTCCGGAGTAGACCCAGACCTTTTTTTCCCGGAGCGCGGTGCTTCGACGAAAGAGGCAAAATCTGTATGTAGGGAGTGTGCGGTGAAAAGAGAGTGTTTGGAGTATGCTATTCGCCACGGAGAGAAGTTTGGTATTTGGGGCGGCATGTCTGAGCGTGAAAGGCGGAGGATACGTCGCACCAGGGCGATATCTTTGAGGCAGAGATCATCTACCTCTGTAGCATCGTAATTCTTCCTTCTACTGTCCGTTCTGGACCGATGTCCAGCTGTTCGTAACGGTTTGGTGGTATTGTCGCCAGGCATTCGGCAGGGAGTAAGCCGACGAGTTCAGCCCTGGAAATGGCGACTCCTTCAGATAGTGCCAGCCTCTCTACTGCATCGTAGAGGTTGTCAATCTTTATTGCCGTCGTATCGACTATATTGAAAGATACTTGGGTCATGTCACCGACCATCAAACCCAGTGTGCGCAATTGATCGCTTCGCAATGATTTGGCGATATACTTGGCGACTGCCAACTCTGCTGTGTCGAGCCAGATATTGTAAGCTACCAATGCTTCTCTGGCTCCAACGCAGCATGCGCCTGCGGTAGGGTGGGGTAGTCTGAGCCCATTGTCGGGCATGATTTTGGTAAATGCATCCTTGCGTATCTCAGGCAGGCTATGCCCGTTTCCATAGAGAAAACATGGGATACCCAGCGTTCCCAACCATTCGCATAACTGATCTCTGGCCTCTATCGCTCTTGAAAACGCTGCTTTATCCCTGGTGGGGTGTCTGTGGCTGTCCAGCGGAACGAAGGGGACTACATCGACCGCCCCCAATCGTGGATGCACCCCTGAGTGCTTGGAAATGTCAATGTTTTCCAACGATACGAGCACGACATTTTGAATGGTAGCCATGAGGGCAGTATCGTCTCCAGCCAGTGTGAGAACCGATCGGTTATGGTAGGGATCAGAGTGAATGTCCAAGAAGCAGGCAGCCGACAGGGATGGCAACCTGTCAAGCAGTATGCGATTCTTCCCCTCGCTGATATTTATGGCAGATTCAAGCATATACACTGGCTGGTTTTATGAGTGGCTGTTGTAGCAGCATGTTCCGAGGAAACAGCCACTTAGTGATGCCAGCGCTCAGAGCTTACGCTACCACGCCTCTTCGTAGGTTTTTGTGAAAAATAATGGCCATCTGCATCTAGCTGTTTGTCTGAACACTGGCCAGGCGACGTCTGCGTAGAATACGCCTACGCTCTCTTTCAGATGCGCCGCCCCATACACCGTGATCGATATGACCAGCCAGAGCGTATTCAAGACATTGTAGGCGTACATTGCATTCAGCACAGATTCGCTGAGCTACTTGTACTCCCACCCCGTCATTGGGAAAGAAAATATCCGGGTCCATATCCTTGCACTTGGCATCCGCCATCCAATCTGTATTCATCATTACCCTCTATTATACCATTGTCCGTATTCACTTGTCACGTAATTAGTGTTATACCTCCATGACCTGCACCAG
>JAMCPC010000020.1:0-13204 GCA_023379725.1 Actinomycetota bacterium | reverse complement strand
GTAGAGAAGTTTTTCCCCAATAAAAGCGTTCTGGCTCAGCCCGCCGACATACAGGAGGTGCTGGCAAAGGTGCTTCCGGCGGTAGTCTCTGTTACTACTCAGGTATTTAATCCAACAGGTACTGCGAGTGGAGGGGTGGTAGAGGGAGCCGGTACGGGGATGATCGTAACTCCGGGTGGTGAGGTGCTCACTAACAATCATGTAGTGGCTGGGTCATCTATAGTTTCAGTAAGCCTCTATGGGCAGACACTTACGAGGCCGGCCAAAGTGATAGGCACTGATCCGTCGAAAGATCTTGCTCTGGTGCAGATGCAAGGGGTTAGCGGGCTACCGACAGTTACGTTCGGCAACTCATCGGCACTGCTTGTGGGCGACAGTGTCCTTGCAATTGGAAATGCCCTGGCGCTTGCTGGCGGGCCTACCGTGACATCGGGAATTGTCTCTGCCCTGAACCGCTCCCTTTCGGCACGCGACCCAATCACCTCTGCCGTAGAGAACCTCACTGGCTTGATACAGACAGATGCTCCGATCAATCCAGGCAATTCAGGAGGCCCTCTGGTGAACTCGCAGGGACAGGTGATTGGTATAGATACTGCAGTCGCAGGATCGGCAAGTAACGGTTATCAAGCAGAAAATATTGGCTTTGCCATAGCGATCAATCAGGTAAAGCCCATGATGGGCATGCTGTCAAAGGGAGGCACCTCCCCTCCAAGGCAGGCGACCAGCAACAGGCCTTTTATGGGTATCGTTGTAGAGAGTGTCACTCCCTCGCTGGCCAGCTCTGACGGTCTTCATGTAGGTTACGGTGCACTGGTTATTCAGGCAGATTATGGGGAGCCTGCTTATACAGCGGGGATACGGCCTCATGATGTGATTATCGCAGTATCAGGTAGAAAGATAGAGAGTGCTCCTGGTCTTACTGCGGTGTTGGGTAGCTATGTCCCGGGAGACACGGTTACCGTAACAGTCAAAAGGGCATCCAACTTGCTAAACTTCAAAGTCAGGCTTGCTCGGTATCCGGTTAGCGCCGCTCCATAAAGTGGTATATGATGGCTGTCATGGCAGATGGAAGTTATGGCGATGACAGGATAGATGAGGGTATCGACCGGCCCACAATCGGAAATGCACGGATTGTTTATATTGGTCATCTTGCACCTTACTGGGAAATTGAAATAGAGGGTGATGATTCAACGGCTCTGGAGGCATTCAGAGAGAGGGCTATGGCCAGGCTTACCATGCTGCCTCCCTATGATCCTCAGTTCCGCAGGAACAATGAGAGAGTAACCAAAGATGCCGTGCAGTCAGGCATAGCACTTGAATGGGATACCGGTATCGAGAGGGACGCGGCTACGGCGCAGTAGCTCCCTGAGAGGAACTATCAGGGAAGTGCTGTAACGGCGGCTCCGCTGGAGACCTCTTTTGTCAGAGATTCCAGTGAGGGAATGACAAAAGGAAGATGACGCCCCTGACTAGCCGGATAACGTCACGCTATTTATGGGACGCTACACTAGATTATAAGAGGCCCTCTATCTTCAGCCGTTCCAGCCATAGTCCAGGTGCATCAAGCTCTGCAACGGTAGGTAGGGTGTTTTCATTTTTCCATATCAGATCCAGGATATTGTCTGGTTCTCTCTGCAGTATCCCCGATATGAAACGCTTACCGCGGTCCTCGCCGTCCGGATCCGGGTCTATGCCCAATACTCCCCGTTCCTGGTTTATTTCGTTTATTTGATACCGGTGCCATGCCTCTACTATGTTGGTCTTTCCACCAAAAAGACGATCGACCGATACGCTTAACTCGTAATCGAGATAGCCGGTGATGAGGGCATTCAGTGCCTTGATCTCTGTTTCGGCTGGTCCATATTGACTACTTACAGGTTCATTCATCAAAGATAGGGGATCTGACATAAGCTGTTCGAAATAATTGGGATCTCCTGTTGCCAGCATATCTCCGACTTGCTGCATGGCATCTATGGTCGCCTGTGCTACTTGCGCACTTATCATAGTAAGTAGCGATATTAGTTTATTGGCGACATGAGGTCGAGATAGTACGTTGTGAGCTAATATCTCTCTAAGAGACACCCATAGCCACACCTCATCAGTTCCAAGCGACCAGTCTTTGGCGAATGTCTCCATGTTTCTGGGCATGACCATAATTTTGGAAGAGCCTACTCTGGGTATCAATAAGCCATATTGTCCCAACTCACGTTGGCTCAGCGCACCAATGGATGCGCCAAGCTGCATTGCCGAAATCGTCGGTCCTATTATCTTTGTCCAAGCCGACATCAATGACTTGGGATCCTGAGACATGTAATCGGTCATATCATCTGGAATATCGTTGAGCAGATCAGTACTATCTGTCAGCGATGCCTCCAGTTTGGCCAGTGTCCTTTCCTCTTCAGGGCTGAGAAGAGTACTGCTTGTGCTATCAATATTGATTGGCGCATTGGTCGCTGTGTGCTGCTCTACATTTGGTATGTGTTCGTTCTCATCCTGCCTGATGTCGTATTGAGCCAGGTATCTCCAATCCGATGCAGTTTGGATTGCCCATGCTCCACGCTCGACCGGTTCAATCAGTCTATCTGTTCCTGGTTGATCAATTATTTCCATGTCTGCCAGGTAAATGCCTGCTATCTTGAAGATGCGTTCCATGCTTATGCGTAGCTCGGGATCGACATTCGATTCGGTCTTTCCTTCTGTGGCTATACTCACTGCCACTGATTTTGTTATTTCTGTTGGGTCCTGGGGTGATAGTGATGTCCCTATAAACTTCATCATGTTTCCCAGGACCTGTCCGAAAAAGTCACCCGCCGGATCATCCGGCTGTCCAAATGTCATATCTATATCTTACTACTTGGAGCAGGCTCGGTCGCCATCATTGTCGAGATGAGCTGATGAAGTGGTCAGACAGCCGCTTAGCTGTGTAGTCACTGTAGTGTGCGTGTTGCCTGCTTCTATGACCGATAGGGTAACCGTGGATCCGGGAGGCAGAATATACAGCCTTGCCTGTAATGATGCCACCGTATCAACAGGGTAACCGTTTACGGTGGTGATGATATCTCCGACTGATAGTCCGGCTTTCTGTGCAGCACTGCCCGGGAATACGCTTTCTACGTATACGCCATTTGCGGAAGGTGTGTTCTCGGCATCTACTCCCAGCCAGCCGTGGTTGATCGCATGGTAGGAATTCAACTCCTGTGCTACGCCTACCGCAAGTGATGCCGGGACGAATACACCGTCTATATTACCGTCCATGGAAATTTGTCCTACAAGAATACCGGCTACGCCTCCACCTGTTGTGATCAGAACTGTTCCAGGGGTATTGGCCCTGAATGGGCTGTCCATCAATATGCAGTCAACGATATTTTCACCTATATTGACAGATACTGAGTTCATCCTGATCATTCCTACGGCAACTGTAGTAATTGGGAGGTGGCCGTTAGTCGTTGGAGAGCGTCTGTCCAGGCTGATATATCCCGGATTGATAGAAGAACTAACCGACAGGCTGAGTTGTCCGATTTTTGGTGTGCTCATATCAAAGGGTGCCGCGTGGCATTTGGAGTGTATAGACAGTGCCGCAATATCACTATGCGAGTCGTAGCCGGTAAGGTTCGCGTTGTATATGTGACCGTTTTCCTCTATTACATGGAAGACCTTGAATCCTCGTACCGCTGACGCAGACGTTATGATCATGCAGGAAGAGGTCGCTATTATACCGGTCGAGATTGATGTCTGTGAATGGTTGCTAGACGATGATGCAGCTACGTCTACCAGATAGGGCTGTATGCTCCTCGAGGTGTCTATCAGGTCGTGAGGCGCAGCTATTAACCCACTACCCTGGGAGGCTGCTTTCATACCCAGTTTATTCATAGTTTGGGAGTTTAGAGGGTTACCGGGCCGGTAGACAGCCTGGATGGTGTGGAGAGTCTGAGAGTTTCCGTGAAGAGGGGTGGCGAGGAAAAAGCCTCCAGCGGATATAGTAACAGACAGGCACATGACTCCGAGTGCAACAACTGTACGTCGTTTGTATAATCCGCTACGAGCTTTACGCTGAACGGTCATAGAGCCTACCTCTGAGGGGTGCAGCCAGAGGTGGTTGCCTTGAGAAGTCCGTCCTGCAGGCGGGTCGTCGTAGTCTATGTCTGAGTCGTCATATGGGTCATCTAAATCGTCATACGAACTGTCGATATCGTCGTCATACGAACTGTCGATATCGTCATCATAGGAGCTGTCAGGATGACCATATGAGCTGTCATGGTTGTCATGGGAGCTGTCGGGATTGCCAAGTGCATCATCCGGCGTACTCCCATTACTGGTGTCGCTGCTCTTGTCACTCTGGTCATCGTTATCGTAATGGTGATAGTCCGGGCTTTGTTGATCCATCAATATACAAGGATAACTGTTGTCGGTGCTATTTTGTTGTCAGGTGGCGTCGGATAGACAGGTGGCGTCGGATGGATATAGGATAAGTACGATGGGCTCCTGCCGGTTATGCCAATGTTCTCAAGCGGTAGTGCCGGATGGATGTAGAGTAAATATGGCAGGATAGATGATAGGAGGTATAGATAGTGGGTGTAAAAGTCGGCATAAATGGCTTTGGTAGGATAGGGCGTAGTTTCATCAGAGCGATCCATGAGCGCAGTTCAGACATTGAAGTGGTTGCAATCAATGATTTGGGGGATGTCAAGACGAATGCTCATTTGCTCAAATATGACTCTACTCAGGGCATCTTTGATGTCCCTGTCTCCATAGAAGGAGATTATCTTGTGATCGGTGCCAGCAGGGTGAAAGTCCTCAAGGAGAAAGAACCCCAGAAGCTTCCATGGGGTGATCTGGGTGTGGATATCGCAATCGAGTCTACCGGTATTTTTACAAGTCGAGATGCCGCATCAGCTCATCTCGATGCCGGAGCACGAAAGGTGGTAGTGTCTGCCCCCTCAAATGGAGCAGACCTCACTGTGGTGACGGGGGTGAATGACGATAAATATGACCCAGCGGTACATTCAGTGGTGTCCAATGCGTCATGTACGACCAACTGCTTTGTGCCCATGGTGAAGGTACTGGATGATGCGTTTGGTATAGTCGGAGGTCTTATGACTACCGTTCATGCCTATACCAATGATCAGAACCTGCTTGACCTGGCCCATAAGGACCTGAGGCGCGCCAGGGCAGCAGCGGTAAACATCGTACCCACATCCACCGGCGCAGCCAGGGCTACCAGTCTGGTACTGGAGAACATGGCCGGTAGGCTGGACGGGATGTCACTGAGAGTGCCAGTTCAATGCGGCTCTATTACCGACCTGACTGCATTGTTGGGAGTAGAGGTGGATTCTGCTGGTGTGAACGAGGCATTTGAGAGTGCATCTCAGCAGGGTACGCTGAGCAAAGTACTGCAGTACTCGACTGACCCCATTGTATCCTCCGATATAGTAGGGAATCCGTCTTCGTGCGTGTTTGATTCTCCCTTGACGCTTACTATCAAGGTACCGGGCGGTACTCTGGTGAAAGTCCAGGGGTGGTACGACAATGAATGGGGCTATACAAACAGGCTTGTGGATGTCGTAGAATTGGTAGGGTCGACTGGAAATGCTTAGAGGTGCTTAGAGGTGCTTAGGATTCCGTTACTGGAGGATCTCCCTCCTGTGGCAGGCAAGAGAGTCTTGGCCAGGGTCGACTTTAACGTACCCCTTGAAACCGACCAAGATGGGACAAGGACGGTGGCAGACGACTTTCGGATCCGTGCAGCACTGCCTACTTTGAATTGGCTGACCGAACGGGGTGCCGAAGTGTCTGCATGTACGCACCTTGGACGTCCTGGCGGAAGACCTGATCCCAAGTTTGATGTCTCTCCGATTAGAGAGGTACTTGCCACTTTGGCCCCCAAGGTCTCTCTGATGGAGAATCTAAGATTCAGTCCCGGAGAGGAGTCAAACGATCCAGAGTTTTTAGAAGAGCTAATCTCCGGCTTTGACATGTATGTAAACGATGCATTTGGTGTGTGCCACCGTAATCATGCCAGTGTCGTCGGTCCTCCTACCCGGTTGCCGTCGGCAGCAGGAAGGCTGGTCGAGAAAGAGGTCGAAGTACTGGGTCACCTTATTACAGAGCCAAAGAGTCCGTTTATAGTGATTCTCGGTGGCGCAAAAGTCTCAGACAAACTCGGTCTTGTAAGATCTCTTGTAGCTCATGCCGATAAGGTATTGTTGGGCGGTGGAATGGCGTGTACATTTATGGCCGCGGCGGGTATCAGGGTGGGAGCATCGCTAATGGATATAGCTCATGAAGACGACTGCAGGGGTATCCTTTCTGATTATCCCAGCAAGATCGTATTGCCGGTAGACAGTAACGTTCTGCTTGCTGATGGGTCGGTAGAGGTGGTGAAAGGCCCGGTTCCTATTGCAGGTAAGATACTTGACATTGGTCCTGAAACATGTGAGATATTCGACCGGCTGATAAAAGAGGCGGAGACTATTTTCTGGAATGGCCCTATGGGGATGTTCGAAGATACCCGTTTTTCCTCTGGAACCTATTCAGTGGCACAATCTTTAGCACAGTGCGAGGGTTTCACGGTTGTGGGAGGGGGGGATTCGGTGGCCGCTCTCGACTTGGCGGGACTCTCTGGCAACATTGGTTTTCTCTCTACCGGTGGAGGCGCAGCGCTTAAGCTCCTGGAAACCGGCGATCTTCCTGGCCTTGCAGCTTTGAGGAAATCTATGACGGTACCGCGAGAGATGAAATAGTGAAGTTTGTTTGCGGCAATTGGAAGATGAATCACGATCACCTGCAGACTGTGAGTACGCTGCAGGAACTTGCCATAAAGATACGGGATATAGACCTGTCAACAGTCAATGTGGTGGTACATCCCCCTTTTGTGGATTTGAGAACGGCGCAAACCGTTATCCAGGATAGGCATATCCCGATACATCTGGGTGCTCAGAATTGTCACCATGAAGAGAGTGGCGCCTATACTGGCGAGGTTAGTGCAGCCATGCTTGCTAGGCTTTCGGTCGGTTATGTCATAGCCGGCCATTCTGAGCGGAGGAGGTTGTTTCATGAGAGCGATGAAGATGTTGCGCTCAAAGTTGCGGCGATCCTTCACCATGGGATGACACCTGTAATCTGTGTCGGTGAAGATGAATCTGAACGCGATGCCGGTCACACAGAGCAACGATTGATTGCTCAGGTGACCGGGGCGTTGTCAGTCATCAAGAAGAGTGAGAGTAGCTTGGTGATCTTTGCCTATGAGCCGCTGTGGGCTATCGGCACAGGCAATGCCGCTACTGCTTATGATGTATCCGCTGCTGGCGAAATCATTGCACATGCGGCAACGAAAGTATCGCACCAAGTATTGTATGGTGGATCTGTCACTGCTGCCAATGCTGCTGAATTAGTCAAAAAGGGAAAGGTCGATGGGTTGCTGGTCGGAGGAGCCAGCCTGTCAGCTCAAAGTTTTGGCGATATTATCCAAGCGGTATCTGGTGGTCTCTCCAAGGCGGTCAGATAGACAACTAGTGTAGTGTCCCGTAAATAGCGTGACGTTATCCGGCAAGTCAGGGGCGTCATCTGGCTGGCGGGAACCTATGGTTATTTGCGAGACACTGCACTAGGTGACTTGCGCTGGATATGCTACTATATGCTAGTGTTATTTACCGTACATGAGCTACACTAGGCTAGGCTTGGTTAAGAGGAGTAAAGGTTGCTTACTGATATTTATGTGGTTATTCAGGTAGTATCATCGCTGTTGCTGATTGCGCTCATCCTGTTGCATTCAGGTAAGGGTGGTGGGCTATCCAGTATGTTTGGCGCTGACAGCCAGTCGGCAACTGGTTCGACTGTTGCTGAAAAGAATCTTGATCGTATCACGATAACAATTGCACTGATCTTTGCCTTTACTACCGTTACGCTTGCTTTGCGGATGTCTTAGTGGCCTGTCCAGTAAGAGGTAGTGTCTCTTGGGCGGTTCTTAGATAGAGTTCTCAGATGGAGCGTAATACAGCTCCGGACTTGTCGTGTACCTGCTGTATGCATTTGTCACGTATGCTGGCAATTTCTGCATCGTCCAGAGTGTGATCAAGTGATGATAGCCTGATCCTGAAGGTGAGGCTGCGCCTGTTGTCCAGCCTGTAGGCATCTATAAGTCGTATTGACTCGACTGTATCGATGCATGCCTGATGTAGTACACTTGATATCTTGGAGCTGGAGACTCCGTCAGGCACTTCGAATGACAGATCAATGTCGGTAGAGGGATACTTGCTGATAGGTGACGCTGTAGGCATCTCGTGGTTCGATTCCAGCAGTAATTTCAGATCAAGTTGGAGCCAGCCTACCCTGCGATGTCGAGTGTCGTTTATAGTTGACGTGACACCGAAATGATTCAGTACAAGTGGATCTACTTCACCAACTGTCCCTATAGGTATCCTTCCTCTACCTATAGTAACTATACCGCTACGGCTTGGATGCAGTCCGTGTAGAGAGTATACTTCCGGTCGAGCCCCAGCACCAGCTCCTGTACCAGTAACTGCCCCATCCCCAGCACCAGTATTTGCACCAGCTGCTCTCTCGGACATTGCACCGGACGCTTCGCCTGCTTCACCACTGACCGATTCACCGATTGACATCGCTGGAAGCACCCAATCGGAGTATGATTCCTGCCATACGTCAATCAGTGGCCGCGAGCCGAGGGAATCTGTAATTGTGGCCAGTGCTGCCATGGCATTTTCTCCGCTGTCATCGTTGAATGCAAATAAGATGGCGATCATCTCACGCTCGTCGAGTACCTGCTTGGAGAATCTGTCTACATGCCTATCTGTCGGATAGGGGAAAATGATCCCAACTTCGAAGAGGCGTATGCCCTCTACGCGGCGGTCTATATTGTGTGCAGCGGATTTCAGCAGTCCGGGTAGCAGGCTTAGACGCAGCACTGATTCATCGGCGCTGAGCGGATTTTCAACTGTTATTGCCGGCATATCAAGTCCCAGGGCAGCATGGTCTGATTCACTGACCAGTGATGAGCACCATGCCTCGTCAGCACCCATACCTGCTGCTATTTCGCGTAGCCGTCTCCTGGCACTCTGGTATGGTGACAGCATACCAACTCTTGGTGAGCGTGGTCTTGCCGGTTTAATCGTGGAGTAGCCTATGAGTCTGGCAACCTCTTCGGCTACGTCTGCTTCACGGCGTACATCTGGACGATATGTCGGCGGAATGACCTCTAGTCTATCTGTTCCTCGGCACTTGAATCCTATGCGGCTCAATGTATCGCTTACGGTCCCTATACCCAGGTCGGTGCCGAGTAGGTTGTTTATCCTTGAGAGATTGACCTTGATTGGTCCTGGTTCTTCTAATGTGTCGCCTACATCTATTGTGCCCTTGTATTCTGCCGATTGGCGCAGTATCTCAGCAAACCTCCATATGGATATTGTTATCATATTGGGGTCACAGCCTCGCTCGAATCGCAGTGATGCCTCCGATCTCAATCCCAGGCGTTTTGAGGTACGAGCGATGGACATAGGATTGAAATACGCTGCCTCCAGGAGTACCTCTGCCGTAGATCCGGATATCTCTGTCGACTCTCCTCCCATGATTCCGGCTATGCCAATAGGAACGTCGTCACCATCGCATATAAGGCAATCTCTCAAGTCATCGCCCGGCCCTACAGATCTGGCTCCACACACACGATTTACGCCATCAAGTGTAACCAAGCTGTCACCCTTCATCGAGGCCCGAACTCTGAGTGTATGCCTGGCCAGTCGTGAGAGATCGTAAGGATGGGTGGGCTGTCCCAATTCAAGCATGACATAGTTTGAAGCATCCACGATATTATTTATAGGTCTCATTCCTGCAAGCGTCAGGCGCCGGGCAATCCATGATGGAGAATCTTCGATCGAGACATTGTTGAATACACTGGCAGTGAAACGCGGGCATAGGTCTGTACTTAATACTTCTATATTGACACCAAGTGCCGTACCGTCTCTATGCAGATCAGTGCTGTTTCGTTTCAGTACATCATCCTGCCATTGATCGTAGAGAGGTGTATTGGTCTTTGCAGCGAGATCTCGCGCCACTCCAAGCAATGACAGGGCATCAGGCCGATTTCCCTCTATGGATAGATCGTAAATGGTGTCTGGTTTGATGCCTATTGCATCTGTAAGTGGCATACCAGCGGTGATGCCCTCTCCCAATACCATAAGTCCGGTGTGGTCATCAGACAGGCCGAGCTCATTTCCCGAGCAGAGCATGCCATTTGATACTACACCACGCATCTTTCTGCGTGATATTTCCATACCACCCGGGAGAGTCGTTCCGACACTGGCCAGGGGAACATGGTCTCCGACTTTGAAATTCGAGGCACCGCATACTATCTGCTCTTCTCCGTTACCTGTGTCGACGATTACTCTCCTGATCTTGTCTGCTCCAGGAATAGCATCAATTTCCAACACCTTTGCAACCAGGATTTGATCGAGGCCATTTCCTATGTGCTTGACTGATTCTACTACCAACCCCAGATCGGATAGAGTGTCGGCGATAGTTTCAGCTCCCTGAGTGAAAGGTGCAAACTCTTTGAGCCACGATAGGGGTACTTTCATGGGCGCTCTCCAGTGGTGATATCCTCTCCACGACTACAGCTGGGGGTCTGCGCTCGCTTTTGGGTCATAGCTGCTTCATGAACCTGTAATCGTTTTCCATTAGTACTCGCATATCGGGAATCTGGTATCGCATTTGGGCGCACCGATCTATTCCGAATCCAAAGGCGAATCCGGTCCAGCGTTTGCTGTCTATGCCTACCGCCTCAAATACGGCCGGATGCACCATGCCACATCCACCTAGTTCTATCCAACCAGTGTGAGAGCATGTTCTACATCCACTGCCTGCGCAAATAGTGCAGGTGATCTCGAACTCGGCAGAGGGTTCGGTAAATGGGAAGTATGATGGCCTCAGCCTGGAATGTATGCCTGCTCCGAAGTAGGCGGTAGTAAAGTCCTCAATTGTGCCTGCCAGATTTGCAAAACTGATTCCAATGTCTACTACCAGGCCCTCTATCTGGTGAAAGATGGGTAGGTGTCTGGAATCTGGAGTGTCTCTACGGTAGCAGCGTCCCGGCATTACGGCATAGATAGGGAGTTCGCCGCTTTCCATGACTCTGATCTGGGTGGGGGATGTGTGCGTCCTCAGCAAGACAGTCTCTGGTTCTCCCAAGTCGAGATAGAAGGTGTCCCACATACCCCTTGCCGGATGAGCCGGAGGTATGTTCAAGGCTTCAAAATTGTACCAGTCAGTCTCCACCTCCGGGCCTTCGTTTACAGAGAAACCCATTCCTACAAACACATCTTCCAACTCATCTCTGGTTCGTTGCACTATATGCTGGTGGCCTCTCGCTGGGGTAGATGACTCAAGCCACTCGGTAATGTCTATCTCGTCGGCGGCAAGTTTTTCTTTACGAGTTCTTACCTCGATCAGCTGCCTGCGTTCAGCTAGGGCACTTTCTATTTCTTTACGAGCCAGCTCGATCTTTGCTCCTATTTCTCTACGTTGATCGAGCGGCAATGTCGCAAGTGACGAGCGGGCCGTGCCAAGCTGTGATTTTTTGCTCAGCAAATTATTACGTAAGCGAGAGAGTTCCTCCAGGTCATCTATCGTAGAAAGAGCATCTTTGGCATCTTGTACTACTATTTCGAGGTTATAATCCATTGGCCACCTTCTTGGTCTGGATGTCGCGCTGGCGTAGTGCTTCGTAGGATATTATAGCTGCGGCTGTGGCAGCGTTTAGTGACTCCATCTGGCGCGATAGTGGTATGGTGATGTTGGCATCCATATGCTTTCTAATGTTATCAGGTAATCCTGATCCTTCATTACCGATTACGAGTGCAAATGGTTCGCGAAACGAGTATACAGTGTAAGGTTGTCCGCCGTGGACGGTCGTGCCGACAATTGCCAGACGGTTACCATGAAGCATGTCAATCATTTTTAGTGGCGGTATGTCATGAAGTATAGGAACGTGTAATATACCTCCTGCAGATGCTCTTACGGATTTTGGAGAATAGGGATCTGCAGAGCCTTCAGTGAAGATAGCTGCGTCTGCTCCGGATGCTGCCGCGATTCGCAGGATAGACCCGGTGTTGCCCGGATCGCTTACATTCACACAGGCGAGTACGAAGGTAGCTCCTTCAAGTATGCTCGGAGTCCATTGTGTCTGTGTTACTACAGCCAGTACTGGTTGAGGGGATTTAGTATTAGAGACACGATTCAGCGCGGCATCAGAAAGTACATATACGGGTATATTGTGTAGCTTGGCCATGCCGGTCAGTTCCTGTGCTGCTCTTGTATCAATCACGCTTTCGCTAAGATATATTTGTGTCGCATCCTGCAGTGCGTGCGAGGCAAGCTTCCATCCCTCTACTATGAAAAGCGAACTCTCCCGGCGTGCATTAGTATCCTTTGAAAGTTCACTGAGCCACCGCACTCGGCGATTTCTCGGTGATAGTGGAATCAATCGGTAGTAGATCTGGCTATTTCAGCCAGTTTTTGGAAGGTGCCTTCATCGGTTACGGCTATATCCGCCAGCATTTTACGATTTAGTATGATGCTGGATCTGTTCATTCCCGCAATAAACTGGCTGTAGGAGAGCCCGTGGATTCTGGCAGCTGCATTTATGCGTTCTATCCACAGCTTTCTAAAGTCGCCCTTCTTCGCGCGGCGATCTCTGTAAGCGTACTGCCCGGCATGCATGACAGCTTCGTTTGCTGATTTGAACGTTCTACTGCGTTCTCCGTAATAACCCTTTGCCTGCTCCAGTACGGAGCGGTGATGCTTCCTGCCGTGTATCCCACGTTTTACTCTTGCCATTTTGATATACCTTTATATGTCTGTGTCTCTATGTTCCTGTACGTATAGTTTCTATCCAGTTCTCGCGCACCCGATTCTATATACCCAGCAATCGCCGTACTTCTCTGCGGTCGCCAGAGGACAACTCCACCTCGTGACCCAACTTCCTGAGTCTCTTTGAGCTCTTCTTTTCAAGTAGGTGCGAGCGCATCGCGTGCCTACGCATCAACTTACCGCTAGCAGTAACCTTGAATCGTACTGCTGCTCCTCTGTGAGTTTTCATCTTTGGCATATTTAGCTAATCCCTTTCATCTTATGAGGCAGTATATCATACTATCACCCGCTCTGGTATCGTTGTAGCAGGCGACCAAGTGACTGGTGT
>JAMCPC010000019.1:8096-14815 GCA_023379725.1 Actinomycetota bacterium | reverse complement strand
TCTCGAAGACATTGACGATTCAACAAAGCGTTTATCGCCAGAAGAATTATCTGTTCTGGCAGTCGAAGATGCCTTGGGAAAATCTGTTCCCATGGTCGAAGATACCATCTTTTCCCGTCCTTCACGCACTGACCGCAAAATGCGATCAAGTGATATCTCAAAGGCAGCCAGCCTCTTGTCGCAGTACTCATCCACAGCACGGCGCATACTATTGGCCTCACTGTTAGCCTCATCTACGATACGCTGCGCACTACGTCTCGCCTCGCGTACTATCTCGCTCCTTTGAACCATACGCTCTGCCTGGGCACGTACGTCATCGAGTATTTCTTGCGCTTCGCGCTCACGCTGAGCAAGAAAGCTGTCCCTCTCCTCTATCATATTGCGCGCTTCAGCCAGCTCTTTTGGCAATGCATCAATAGCCTCTTCTATCAACTCTGTTAGTTCGTCCCGATCAATCTTGACATATGACGAAAACATAGCTTGATGTGCATTGTGCAATACATATAGCACATCATGTAGTATGGCTTCACTGCGAATGTCAAATGCCTTGGCATGCTTTGCCGCCCTCTGTAGTGCTTCTCTTGCTTTATCTGAGTCGTCCTTCATGGAGTACCTCCACATCTTAGCTTAAGCTGTTCGGCAACCGGAGCCGGTACAAATCCACTTACATCACCATTGAATCTTGCAACCTCTCTGAGCAGGCGTGACGCTATAAACGAGGACATGGAGTCGGTAGGTATGAATATGGTATCTATCCCCGACAATTGGTAGTTCATCTGAGCCATCTGCAACTCGTTCTCGAAGTCGGTAACGGCACGCAATCCCTTTACAATTGCATTGGCACCGACATCCCTGGCCACATTCACAACTAACGTACTGATAGCCACTATACGTACCCTGTCAAGATGCGTAACCGATCGTTCTATCATCTCTTGGCGCTCTTCCAATGTAAACATAGGGTCAGTCTTCTGCGGGTTTCGCAATACGGCAACCACTACCTGATCGAACATCTTTACTGCACGCTCTACTACTTCAAGATGGCCATTGTGAAATGGATCAAATGAGCCAGGAAACAAAACAGTTGTCAATTGCTACTTACCTCCATAGATTATGTATAGATACTACTACCTAGAATGATAAAATGCCATCCATAGAGCGCCACACCAATCTTAGGATCGACAGCACAACTACTCAGGTAGTAGATGAAGTCCGCATACGTAATACCGTAACCATAGTGCCACCGTATCTGTGCTGTTTAATTACCTCCCATCCAGATGGAATGATATAATCACCTGGCCTTGTCTCTATCACGGCAAGTGAAGCTCGCAACTGGCTCAATAGATTACCGCCTATAACCGGTGTCCTCCTGTCTGCCCTCTTCTCACTTGAGCTGGCAGGACCGCTGTGTCCGGCAGGTTCACTGTGTCTGGCAGAACCGCTGTGTCTGGCAGAACCGCTGTGTCCGGCAGGACCGCTGTGTCCGGCAGGTTCACCCAAATGGTGGTCAACGACAGAGTAGGCACCAGGCACAGAATAGACCAGATCGTATGGTGCATCTACAAACGCAATGTCAAACATACTACTCGACCGCAGGAATCTGTCCACCCGAGAATGGATAATACTATACCTACTCACCGGAACGCCAAGGTCATCAAGGTTCTGTTTTATGCTCATTGCCGCACGGTGATTGGACTCTACAAATGTCACCCTGCCTGCCCCCCTGGAAATGGCTTCGATGCCCAGCATGCCAGTACCAGCATAAATGTCCGCTACCTCGGCGCCTTCAATTACCCCAAGTACTCCGAATATGGATATGCTGCCTACCATATCGAAGATAGCCTTACGCACCAGTGCCGAAGTGGGGCGTAAGTTTACCGCGCCATGAGGATAGCGTATATTCCTCCCTTTGTAGATGCCACCGATAATTTTCATAGCTCTATATAGTGAACCAGTTCACCGGCATCACCCACTCGCTCATCACCTCTCATCTCCCACCAGAAACCCGTACACGCCCATTATCAAACACCGGCCTTTGACTTGATGGTCTCGACGAATAAGTCAACCACCACATATCCATCACTAGCACAACACTATCCACCCGACCTGCTCACCCACTCACCAAATAATGAGCGGCACCCGAGATAAACATGTCTACTTCGTCGCGAAGCAAATTGTTCATTGCCAGCTCGGGATCACGGGATACCAGATCTACAGCTACTAAGCGTGCCATCTCTACAAACTCTCTATCCACCCGTCTCAGCGTAGCCAACTTGAAGCCACTCCTCCCAGCCTGGCGGGTACCCAGGATCGCGCCTTCCCCACGTATATCCATATCCATCTCTGCCAATTCGAACCCGTCTGTAGTAGATGCAAATGCCTCCAAACGCCTCTCCCCATCTTTTGTGGTCGGTTTACCTATTGCATAGCACCAGGCAGGCAGGTCAGAACGCCCTACCCTACCGCGCAGCTGATGGAGTTGGGAAAGACCAAATCTTTCAGCGCTCTCAATCACCATTACGGTAGCATTCGGCACATCCACCCCTACCTCAATAACAGTCGTAGAAACCAGCACTCTCACATCACCTGCCTTGAACCTCTGCATAATCTCAGCCTTGGTGTTTGCGGGTAGTTGGCCATGCATGACCCCGATATCCACACCAGAGAGCGGCCCCGTTGCCAACTTATCCAATTCTTGAGCGGTAGATGTGGCTTCAAGCCGTTCATTGTCGTCAATCAGGGGACAGACCACGTAGACATTGTGACCCGCGTCCACCTCTGAGCGCACTCTTTCCCATACTCTTGCCTCATCTTGAGCCTCTTTCACCCATATGGTGCGTACGGGACGGCGACCTTTGGGCATTTCGTTCATTACCGTCTGATCGAGATCTCCAAATATTGCAAGCGCAGCAGTACGCGGTATCGGGGTAGCAGTCATGACCAGTACATCGGGATCATGGCTTCCGGAATCTACCCCCTTACCCCTTATCGACAATCGTTGCTCCACGCCAAACCGGTGCTGCTCATCCACTACTACTACGCCCAGATTATTGAAGGATACCGCCTGACCAAGCAGGGCATGAGTGCCAACGACAATATCGACTCTACCCTCTGCAATGTCATTAAGTATCCGTCTTCGATGTGTTGCCGGCATACGACCAGTGAGCAATTGTATTTCGAAAGGGCGCATTCCCCCTATTGCACCATCATCATAGACGAGTATCTCACCCATAAGCGAGCGTAGTGAAATAAGGTGCTGCTCTGCCAGCACTTCAGTAGGTGCCATGAGCGCAGCCTGATAACCTCCCTGTACCCCGATCAACATCGCTGCAGCGGCCACGACAGTCTTTCCAGAACCTACGTCTCCCTGTAAAAGCCTATGCATAGGGAGGCTGCCAGACATATCTTTAGCTATATCGTACAGAGCATTCAACTGCGACTCGGTAAGTTCAAATGGAAGTGCACGCAAAAAAGAGCTCACGATACTGCTATCCGCACCTATGTCGCCCTTTCCGTCGACGATTTTATCCCTTTCAATGCCAGCACTGTTGCCAGCACTGTTGTCAGCATCATTTCCGCTGGTATCTAAAGTACCATCACCAACAATACCGCTACCCCCATTGCCAACATCCAAAGCACTGCCAACGACACCATGGTCTATGAAGTCATGTTCGTCGATCCCCTCACGATCGCCTATACCTCCCCCGTCTATACCTGTAATATCGTGACGGATACCGATTGAAAATCTTTTGCGCCTATTGTCTGCCATCGCCAAATGGATCTGCAGCCAAAGCAACTCATCAAACGCCAGGCGGCGGCGAGCAAGCACTACTTCTCTGGGGTCAACCGGTCTGTGTATCTTCCTGAAAGCCGTAGTCCTGTCCCACAATTCCAGACGCTGCCGTGTAGCATTATCAAGTGGATCAGCCAATTCGCCTGCCCTATTCAACGCCTCTTCTACGAATCGCATAATATCCGAGCTGGTAATAGAGGCTTTCTCCGACGCCGGGTAAACCGGGATAAGACCCAATTGAGGCAGTTCAGGCGAGGTATCTACAATTGGATTGACCATCTGTACGCTATTGCGATGAATGGCCAGCTCGCCAAAGATCCATATATGACTACCCTGCCTAAGCTGCCTTGCTCGCCAGGGTTGATTGAAAAACACCACCTTCAGGGTTCCGCTGCCGTCGCCTGCAACGATGTTTACCACTGTACGTCCATTACGTAAGCGTCTTGAATCTATATCCATTACCCTAACGCGCAGCCACGCCGAATTTCCTGGCACCATGGTATCTATCTCGGCTACCTGACGGCGATCCTCATAACGATACGGGTAACAGGTCAAAAGATCAAGCACACTGTAAATGCCTACAGTGGCCAACGAATCACTATACTTCTCACCCACCCCCTTCAACACGTCTACGGGGATCTTTGCCAAGGACATGAGAGATCTCATCAGATATGTATGGCGCTGTACCAGCTATTCCATGCATACCAGCTAGCTACGCTACGCATACTATATAGTGCTTGGCGTAGCTTGGTGTAGCTTGGCGCATTGCAATCATTCTACTCCAATCAGATACGGATACAATGGCTGGCCGCCATCATGGACTTCCAGCTCCACTGCCGGGTGCTCCTCGGAGAGCCACCCTCTAAGCTGCCTTGTAACTGAAGTACTTGAACCCTCCCCCTCAATCAGGGTAACTAGTTCTCCACCCTGAGACGACAGAAGGAAGTCGATCAATCGGCTGGTCACATCAAATATTGATTCACCGGAAAAGGCTATCCCCTCCCTGGTAAGCCCAAGCCAATCACCGCGTTTGATCTGTCCCTCCGGTCCTTCTGCATCCCTGACCGCTACGGTCACCTCTCCGCTTGCAACCCGGCGGGCCGACTCTGCCATAGAATGGACGTTATCCCTGGCATGCGCCTGTGGATCGTACTCCAGCAAAGCGGCAAATCCTTCTATGCTCCCACCGGTAGGTACCACCTCTACCGTCTTGGTAGATAGCTCAGCAGCTTGAAGGGCTACCGGCAAAATGTTGTCGTTATTCGGCAATATCACCACCTCTGGAGAGGGTACTTCATCTATCACGGCGAGCATCTCCGCTACAGACGGATTCATGGACTGTCCTCCCTGCACGTGATGATGTACGCCAAGTGATCTGAATATGCGACCGATACCCTCTCCGTTAACAACTGCGACTACAGATGTAGTGGTAGCAGCCTCTGGTTCTGCACCCTCTTGTGAGGCGGCCGACCCTGATTCTACCTCTCGTACCCATCTCTCCTCTTGAACCTGCTCCGCCAGATCGGTTACTCGGATATTCTTTGGACGCCCTATATCAAGGGCAGCCTCTATGGCATCTCCAATATCGTTTGTATGTATATGGCAGTTCCATATTCCGTCACCACCTACTACTACGATAGAATCACCTATGCCTGCCCACACCTCTTTGAATGCCGGAATAGACGAATCAGGAGCATCCAGTAGATACATCACTTCATAGCGGGTACTAAGGTGGGCGCTCGGCTCTCCGGCACCGCCGGAATATTCGCCTGTTTCATCACTCACATCCAGATCGACTGTAGTGGTCAGCTCAAGGTGTCCATGCAACTCCGATATAGGAGGTGGCGTGGGGAGTGGCTGGTCGGCCACAACATGGAGTAGTGCATCGAAAAGCAACAAGAACCCCCTACCTCCGGCATCCACCACCCCTGCCTCGGCAAGCACCGGAAGCATCTCGGGTGTACGCTCCAGGGCATCAGCCGCGGCCTGGCGGGCAGAGACTATCACATCGTACAATGGGTTGCCGCTGTCTGGATGTCCATTACTATCCGTTGGAGATGATGTATCTACTGTGCAGTCCTCCTGCGCATAAGCTCGACCAGCATAATCAATACCAGCAAGAGTACCTTCAGCCCCATCAGCCGCCGCGCGTACTACCGTCAGCAATGTACCCTCTACAGGCTTCAGTACCGCTTCCCTGGCGGCTGCATCGGCAGTTCTCAGGGATTGGGCAAATAGAACCTCATCCACCTCTTCAAAACCTTTTATCACCCCAGCAAAGCCTCTAAGAATTTGAGAAAGGATGACTCCCGAATTTCCTCTCGCTCCCATCAAAGATCCAAACGATAACGCATGGCAGACCTGCTGCATGGTCAGAACATCAGAATTACTGGATGTCTCTCGCAAGTCCCCACTATCATCTGACCCAGCAGCATCATTGTCGCCGGTATCCACCTCAACAGTACCTGCTGCATCATTGGAGGATATGCCGTACTGGATAGTCCCTGCATCGTGTAGGGCTTCTGCCACCGCATCCAGGGTACGCGCCATATTCGTACCTGTATCGCCATCCGGGACGGGATAGACATTTAGACGATTTACTATATCTTCGTGACTATGTAAGAGGTCGCGAAAGGATTGGATCACATCGGCAATGTCATTGGGGTATAGCGTACGTTTCATATTCACCTAAAAGCATGATAACCTGTAACGGGTGGCTATGTGTGCCTTATGTGCCATTGCCTGATATATGACCTGATAGACTTATATATGACCTGATAAAATTGCATAAGACTGTACAAGACAAAGGAGAAATTTGAAAAATGCGTTCAGTATGTGACATATGTGGCAAGCATCCATCGTTCGGCATGTCGGTGAGCCACTCACACAGGCGCACAAAGCGCAGGTGGAATCCGAATATCCAACACGT
>JAMCPC010000019.1:0-7511 GCA_023379725.1 Actinomycetota bacterium | reverse complement strand
GGCGTACCATGAACTATCAACTCGTCTACAGCCTGTTCGGGTATCGCTGCCAGCGCAGCCTTGCGATCGCCTGACTCCCACGCATCCCACATCTCCTTGAACAACTCGCCACGCCCCACCCACTCCTGAAATTGACGATAGACGGGCACATTCATATACCAGGCAATAATCATCCTGCCGATATTCATTGCAATATCACGATCTGGTGTAGGTATTACATAGATACGTGCAACTATATCCCTACCGCCGCCCCCCTTAGCCACCTCTTTTGCTACCTTGGGGACATCCTCAGCGGACAGCCAGTTCACGACTGCACCATCACCTACCCTACCGGCAAGCCTGAGCATTCCCTGGCGAAGAGCCGCAATGTATATCTTTGGCATCACCGCAACAGGTCGGGTCAGCCTGAATCCGTGTATCTCGAATGTGTCATACCTCTGATCCACCTTCTCCCCAGTGAGAGCCTGACGCAAAAACAATGTCACGTCTCTTACTCTTTTATAGGGGTCTACAAAGGGTATACCATTCCAATTCTCCACTATTACATCTGACGACGATCCTATACCTATATCTACCCTACCGGGAGCAAGCTCACATAGAGATGCTATATGCATAGCCAAGATACCCGGCCCTCTGGTAAATACTTGAGCTATACCGGTACCCAGCCTTATTTGAGGTGCCCACGTAGAGGTCAGCGCCAACGGAGTAAATGCATCGGCTCCATTGGCCTCAGCTGACCATGCAGCTGTATATCCGAGGCTGGGTAATTCCCTGATCAGCTGTTCGTGATCCGCAAGAGTAACCCCTTCAAGAGGTATTGATATAGCGTAACTGCCTTTAGCGGACATCCTCAGTCTCCATCAAAGATTGTGTCCTGGCCTTCTCGCCTGCACCCAAATATCGTACTCCGGTCGTCTCACCTGCCTCGGTCGTCTCACTTACTCCGGTCGTCTCACCTGCCTCGGTCATTTCACTGGCCTTGCTCATTCCGTCTGCCCTACCCATTTCACCTACCCTCAAACTTCGGCTCCCGCTTTTCCAAAAAGGCAGCCATTGCCTCCAGGGTATCATGACTCTTGAAATTCAGTGCCTGTGCTCGGACCTCATGCTCCACGACATCTTCAAAGGAAATATCGAAGGCTGAATTGAGCAAGGTTTTAGTCATTGAGTAAGCCAAGGTAGGGCCACTTGCAAGTCGCCTGGCCCAATCGTCTACAAAACTGTCAAGCTCGTCATCTGGTACGACTCTATTTATCAGGTGAATCTCAAGTGCCTCACGTGCACTGACGATGTCCCCAAAATAAGCAAGCTCCTTGGCCTTGTGTAGCCCTACAAGCCTGGGCAGAAGCCACGATGAACCACCGTCCAGTGAAAGACCTCGACGTGGAAATATCTCAGAAAGCCTGGCACTCTCACCGGCAACTACCATATCACAGGCCAGGGCAAGAGAGAGTCCCGCTCCAGCGGCAATACCGGCCACCTTGGCAATGGTAGGAATCGGCAAACGATGTAGTTGCAACACAGCCTCGGCCAGATAACGAAGCCCATAAAGATCGTGGGGATTCACACCTTTGGTGTCTTTTAGGCGAGCAGCTTCCAGGGCACTGCCTCCCAATGCGTTCTCTCTATCGCTAGATTGCACAGACCCCCTATTGCCGTCTCCTCCAATCGCCTTGGAAATATCTGGGGAATCGTTAGCACCTGATCGTACCTCTTCATTACTATCCGCTGTCACAGCCCCGTTATCCGCTGTCACCGCCCCAAGAATACCAGTAGGATCGCTTACGTCGGCACCCGAACAGAACGACCCACCTGCTCCCGTGATGATAAGTACCCTGTCTTCATAGTGTTTTCGCTCCTCTGTAAGAATATCCAGCAAATCTACCAGCGTCGCAAAATCAAAGGCATTCTTTCTGGATGGCCTATTGAACGTGATTGTGGCTACTCCATCATCACGGTTGAATAAGAGAGAATCGCTACTCATGATCTTTCGATTATACTAGCATCTCATCAATGCCTCGACCAACCACGGGGTGCTACGTTCTGCTTATCATCTACACGCCTATTACAGTATTTCGAGTGGACAAAGCATTCCACGTACTGTATAGTAATTTATATACTATAGGTAATAAAGTATTATTAGAGAAGGAGGCACGTCAACAATGTCAAAATGGCTAACACAGGAATGGTTGGACGAAACGCAGCGTATGGCTGAAGGTCAGCCGGAGCGCCCCGGAGTAGATGCTACTCTTCAATACGTAGTTACCGGTGCCGAGGGAGGAAACATTGACTACTACTGGGTAATCAAAGACGGCAAGATCGTCGAAAGTAAATTGGGCAAGCTAGAGGGTGCAGAGATCACACTTACGCTTGGCTATGCGGACGCCATAAAGGTGCAGAAGGGCGAGTTGGATGCCAATGCAGCATTCATGCAAGGCAAGGTGAAGATAGACGGGAATATGGGTAAGATGATGTCATTACTACCAATCACCAACTCACCTGAGTACAAGCAAATGCAGAAAGACATCCTCGAAATAACCGAGTTCTAAAAGCTTCCGTTACGACCCCGTAGCATCCTCCCCGCCCTCATGGAGCGGGGTCATACTCTATCGGTGAAGATGCTCATACCTTGGATTGTTGTCTGTCTCGTTGTTGTCTGTCTCATGGGCGAGGCCGTACTACCTTGTCGTACATATAAAAAGAATGCACAACTCGCTACACTGCCGGTTCACCGCGCATAAGACTTCTCAGCTCCCTGTACCCTATTAGCTTGATATCGTTAGCTTCGAGCAACTCCTTGAATGACTGGTCATGCGCCAGCAAGTTGTAATCGTCTACACGAGCCTCCCAATCCGGTGCAAATGCCTTTAGCTCTTCACTCTCGACAGCGGGATGCAAGTATGCCTCAGTGACTCCTGGCTTCAGGTGTGGAACTGCGTCTACAAGAAACTTCCTGGTACCCATCTCAGGGATAAACAAGAAATTATCTGGATAAATTACCCCTGCTTCATCGGCCAGTGAACGGAATGGGAACCCGATAAGTTCCTCGGTTTCGGGACCAGACAGTCTCAATGGAACGTTGAACTCTACTGCCATGTCGAGATAGACATCGAAGAACTCCGCCTTGATCTGCATCGTACCCATATGGGCATCCAGATGACTCACGTCAAAACCCCAAAGTATAGCCCTTTCAATCTGGGCATAACATTCCTTGCGTACCTCATCCATGTCAGCGTGATCCCATACGTCTACTACAGTACGGGGGAACCCACCGTCACCATCGAATAATGATGGAGCATAGGTAATCGGCCCCCACCTGCATAGATCAAACTCTGAATTCATCGTCAGATGTACACCTACGTCTTCTCCCCCATACAACGATGCCGCCCCTCTCGACCACGGACAGGGCACCATCAAAGTAGAGCTGGTAGCCAACCCATCGCGCAGGCACTCATACACTGCAATGTTACTTGAGTGGCAGGAGCCCAGATCGTCACAGTTCAAGATCAGCAACTTTGTACCCGCCGGGTAACCAAGTCGCTCCTCAAGTGTCGTTCTTGAGCCAGCAGTACTACCAGTACTATCTGTTTCAGCCATTTTTACCACCTACCATTCTTGGATTCTCTCTGGCTATTATCAGCCTCTTCGACTTCCGCAGCCATTCCCTCCTTACGGGACTAGCTATAATACTACCAGTGGAAAATGCACCGCATAAAGTTGCTACCAAAAAATTGGTCATAGGAATAACCGGCCTATTGTTAGTGCTGGCGGGCGGCACAATCGGATACATAGCCTTTGGCTACAGCCTGCTGGATGCTATATTCCAGACGGTCATCACCGTAACTACAGTAGGCTTTGGCGAAGTCCATCGCTTTAATAATGGGGAAAAGATATTTACCATTATATTGATTCTGGCTGGAGTCGGAATGGCTGCATACACTTTCAGCGTATTGGTCGAATCGTTCGTTGAGGGCTACTTAAGTGATACCCTTGAAAGACATAGAATGGAAAAGAGCATCAAATCAATGAACAATCACATCATAGTATGTGGATGGGGCCGCGTCGGGAGAGCTATCTCCAGGCACCTGGGAGAGCAGAACAGGTCTGATGTCGTGGTCATAGATATCGCTACACAACGTTTGGAAAAGATTGATCTACCTAACGTACAGGGAGATGCCACCGACGAGAGCATACTGCGCTCAGCGGGCATAGAACGTGCCCGAGTGCTTGTTACTGCCCTAAATGCCGATGCCGACAACTTGTATGTAACTCTTACAGCTCGCTCTATGTGCCCTAATCTATTTATAGTTGCACGAGCAGCGACACAACAGGCAGCCGACAAGCTGCTGCAAGCCGGTGCCGACCGGGTCGTCGATCCTCAAGACCTGGGTGGTGCACGTATGGCAGCCCTGGCAACTCAACCTCACGTTGCAGAGTTTCTGGATGTGGTAATGCACAACTCCAATCTGGAGTTCCGCCTTGAACAGGTCGATGTCCCAGCTAATTCCCCCCTGGCAGGACAGACACTGAGCAGTGCTCGCATACATGATCGTACCGGAACGCTGGTGCTGGCAATGCGTGAACCGGGTAAGGAGTTCCGCACCATTCCGTCCTCCAATGCAAAGATAGTAGCTGGCGAAGTCATGATAGTCATAGGCAGCGCCGCACAGGTGGACTCCCTAAGGTCACTAATTGCATCTAATGTTTCCACCACATCCAAGGCTTCCAGCTAAGAACTGCCACGCAATAAACAGATACTGCCTGCCGTTACAACCCCAGGGCATAAAGGTGCCTTTACTCAAGTAACAAAACGGCCTACAGTGTACCGTTTTTAGCCACTCCACCATCCAGCCCACGATCTTTGTTCCTTCGCCGATCCTCCCTGTGACCCCATTTGACCATAAAATATACGAGTATTCCTAGTCCCAGTATGAATAGACCAAATACAACAATAAATGCAACCGTCATCACTTACATCATAAGTCATAAACGGAAGCAGTGCCGGTAACCACTGGCATTGCATCTGGCAAGACTGTCGGCTCACGGTCTCTTCGGGAACGCTTGTCATCGGAAGCACCACGTATCATGCACTCGCATTACGTACTGTCGGCTCACGGAGCAACAGTGGCTACCGGCACTCCCTTCGGCATCTGCGGATCAGCCACTCGAATTACGTACTGTCGGCTCACGGCCGATTGATGTACTTTAAAGTATTGAGCGATGCCGTAGCTGTCCTCTCCAACAACTCCCATGATATGTCGCAGGTTCTCACCTGGCCGCTTCCAAGCCATATGCCAACAGACCGTACCGGCACACCGCCGAGACCCCCTACCTTATCAGGATTACCGTTCATCAAATGTACAAGCATAGGGAGACAAAGTGCCTCTTCCCATCGTGAAGGTGCTGATCCATCCAAAATACTCAATACAGAGAATCCCCCAGATGGGTACCGTACTTTGAGATCCCATCGTGCGGCTACACGCAACCGGTCACTATACGGTAGACGCCAACAGGCTTTGCTAGGACCAAACTCTGTGGTAGGAGGTAGTAGCATCCACCTCAATGCCGGCCAGGCATTAGATACCCAGTTAATTGCCTCTGCCTTCACCAATGCTTTTCTGGTCGAAGATAGCTGAGTATACCACTCTGCCCACCAATGACGGCTGGAACGCCATGTGGCGGCACCATCTCCACATCTACGGGCATACACGCCCTTAAAAGACATATCGAGCACTTCTTCTACATACCTGGCCAAATCAATAACCCTTTCCCTACCTGCATGAGCTCTAATATCCTTTATGTACCTTTCTATCGCGGTAATGCCGATTGCCTTTCTGGCCATGAGCGGAGAGGGGTGAAATGCCACGGCAGGGACACGCAATATATCCAAATTTCCCTCCAGAAAGAGGCCGATATGATAGCCGGATATTTCAATACCCCTATCACAGCTACTGTCTATGCCTACTAGACCAGAAGATACCATCCTGTCCAACCTACGATGCCATGCAGTCAACTCTGCAGCGTCTACTGTAGCTGTAGTATGCGAAAGGGTCGTTGGTACGCTGGGTCGAACGATCTCAGGAGACTTTGGTACAGTACGGATAGGATGGCGCATGGGTGCAGGAATATCGCCGGGCACTCCGGATTGGGATGTACAGACGGACATGCTAGCTTGGGATGTACAACTAGATACACTGGATCGGGACACACCAGCAAATGCTCCAACTTGCCCAGCTAAGCTTATCCCCGACTCTACCATTTTCAACAAGCCCTCCAGAGCCTCTTTTAGTACGTCCTCCGTAATGGCATCAATCTCAAAACGACCAGTAGCTGAGTACCATCTCGCCACAGCATCTGGTGGAATCCCATCTCGCAAGGTACTGAGTAGAGCCAAATAGCGCATGCGCTCTTTCATGTCGATGACTAGGCCAGAGGTTCTCTGCTTCTCTCGGCTGTTTCCCTGCTTCTCCGGAGCACTTCTCTGCGTATCCCGACCATCTCTTCGTACGAAATGACCTTCACCGTACGCAGTGTAGCCACCTCGTCGTACGTCATGACTACCTCGAGATATATCTCCGTCGTCTCCCTGTACGTCTGTGCATACATTGATAATAACGTTTCCAGGTGTCGCCAGGATGAGATCACACACTCCTGTAAATACCAACTCCCCTCCGTGACATGATATCGTATATCGATTGTGCGTACGCGGATACATATATCCTGGGATACGATCCCAATGTGACACGATTTTGCTAGCATGGTATTCCACCTCTCTCTTCAGCTTGGTAACCACAGCCGGTTTGCAGGTACGCAAAAAACTGACCAAATCACCTGTATCATTGGACAACCTGGATACTTCGATAGCTGCCTCAAACGAGCGACGTGGATTGACATTACCTGTGGCTATCTGAAGATCAAATAACTTCCTCACCAGGATACCTCTGGCAGTCTCTATGTCCGTACATTGAGTATCTGCACCCTTGGCATTTCGCCTGGACATGACATCATTCGATATCCACCTGTCTTCTCCGCAACCTACAATATCCAGGTTCACCACTACTGGCGAAAAGCCAGATGGCTTTCCTGCCAAGATATGAAAAGCCTGATCCTCCAGCCACTCCCTAAGACCACCGGCAAGACCGCCATGAGACAGCCTACTGTGTTCGGTACGAGGCAATTCGGCTGTAGAAATATTCCGTACTGAGTTCATCGTGTCTATCGACATGATGTAATTATGCACCGGAGGTGTAACGGAAATGGTTAAAAGTTAGTTGCACGGTTCACCTCAGAGTTAATGACGCGGCTTGCCTTGAAGTCAGTTGCATCGTCTTCCTCCAAAAAGTTCACCCCAAAGACAGTGACGTAATGGCGTTCAGCCGTACAAAATTAGTTGCATCAGTCACATCCAAAAAGCTCACTTCAAGTTTTTCGCAAAACTCGTTCCAAAGCTCACCGAAGAACAACCGTTATGCACGGAGCACAAAAATAAGCTATTCTGTTACAGTACCTAA
>JAMCPC010000018.1 GCA_023379725.1 Actinomycetota bacterium | reverse complement strand
GGGGCCGGCCAAATTGGCTGCAAAGTTTGCCGGTATACCCAAGCCCCACGGTTGCATATAAAAATCCAAGAGATATCGTAGCACGCTCGCATCTAACGCATCCGGTATACCCAAGCCCCACGGTTGCGCATAACTCATATAGCAATCCAAGAAACATGTAAGAGATTAGTATGAAATATGAAAGGAGTACTGTAAAATGACCGAAAATAACGAAGCTGAGCCAATCAGCAAGGTCTCTATCGTCATATCAAAGGGATCCCTGGAAGGCGTTTACCCTGGCTTGATTATGGCGAATGGCGCAAGGGCTGAAGGGATAGATGCCAATCTGTTCTTCACCTTCTTTGGCATGGATGCTGTTCACAAGAAGCACTGGAAGGATATGAAGGTGGCTACTGTGGGCAATCCCGGGTTACACATCCCTACTATTATTGGGGCTATCCCAGGTATGTCATCTTTGGCTACTCGCATGATGTCTTCCAAGATAGAGAAGCTCGATTTTCCTTCCATCCCTGAATTCATAGAGATGATCTCCGACACTGGTGCCGGCATCTATGCGTGCCTTGCCTCAGCCGACCTGTTTGGCTATACCAAAGATGATTTGGTGGATCAGGTGGAGGGAATTATTACCGTAGGCGAATTTTATGAAATGGCAGCGGGTGGCCAGATCATCTTTACTTGAACCTTAGTGCGTGCAGTCCTATTCCGTCAACGGTTGTAGGACTTGTAATGTACTTATAATGCCTGGTAGAATGGTTGTTTTTCCTTTTGTGCATTTTATCCGTCGTGAGCAGGTATCGTCAATAGTGTCAACTACCCCGCCCTAATGGACGGGGCTTGCGGGAATGTCCCGGAAGCCCAGGTTGACCAGACCGAGATATTAGAAAGAAGGTGAGACAAAATATCTACGTTGTACATAAGTGAAAAGACCAACCCTGGGATGCCTCCTCAGTCCCAGGCTCTTGAATCCGCGTCAGTAGACAACCGTAAGGGCAAGGACGAAACGGGGCGCGGAGGTCGTAGACACATGACAACTGGTGTGCAACATGGTCAAGAGGATCGTTTCTTGGAGCTTACCTCTCCAAGAGACAGTCACTCTGTGACTTCGGAGCAATCCGAGGAAGCAGGAGCAAGGGGCGTTATTGCCCTACTTGGTAGTACCGCATCACGGGTGTTCGTGCTCGACAAGCACGGGAACCCTCTGATGCCCTGTCATCCAGCCAGGGCACGCAAGTTACTTAAGTCCGGACGAGCCAGGATCCACCGCTTGGCTCCATTCGTGATTAGATTGGTGGATAAAGAAGTAGAACAGTGTGAGGTTTCAGGAGTCATTATAAAGATTGACCCTGGTTCCAAGCACACCGGTATTGTCTGTGCCCGCGTGGATGAGTCCGGTATAACTCACGGGCTGGTGTCGATCCAGCTCGACCATCGTGGGCAACGTATTCACGAGAAGATGGGACAACGAGTCGGCTATCGCCGACGTAGGCGCTCGGCCAATCTACGTTATCGTGCTCCACGATGGAACAATCGTCACCCACAGGCTTGTCGGGCATGTGGGAAAAATGCAAAACATGGGAGTGGATACTGTGGAACGTGTCTCAAAGAGCGTAATTTCGTGGATAACGGATATCGCCAGTATCGCCTTCCACCAAGTCTTTTCCACCGAGTCGCAACTACCACATCGTGGGTAAATCGTCTGTCCAGGTGGGCTCCGGTTACGAGTCTGGTAATGGAATTGGTGCGCTTTGACACTCAGGTAATGCAAAACTCCAAGATTTCAGGAGTTGAATATCAACAGGGCACTTTGGCAGGTTGCGAGGTACGAGAATATCTTCTTGAGAAATGGGATAGGAAGTGTGCGTATTGTGGAATTAAAAATGTGCCCCTACAGATCGAGCACATTCTGGCTCGCTCCAGAGGTGGGACTGATCGGATATCAAACCTTACCCTCGCCTGCATGCCCTGCAACGAATCCAAAGGCTCCGAGGATGTGGAAGCATGGTGTGAGCGGCATTTTGGAGGACAAAAAGGAAGGAAGATCGTCGTCAGAGTCACCACTCAGGCTAAGGTTTCCCTAAAAGATGCAGCAGCAGTTAATTCTACCCGATGGGCATTATGGCGAGAACTCCTGAAAACAAGACTGCCGGTTGAGACCGGCACAGGCGGACGAACCAAGTGGAATCGTAGTCGACAAGGTATTGCCAAATCCCACACACTGGATGCTCTGTGCGTAGGTACAGTTAATGCCGTTGGTGCAGTACCAAACAGTGTTTTGATTGTTGACTGTACGGGACGAGGCCAGCACCAAAGAGCGAAACCGGACAAATACGGTTTTCCTCGTTTGAGCTTACCACGAACCAAGACCCATCACGGCTTACGCACGGGTGATTTAGTGCGCGCGGTGGTACCAAAAGGTAAGCACAGTGGTGTTCATGTTGATCGTGTGAGTGTGCGTTCATCTGGATATATTCGTGTGGGTAGGGTGGATGGCATTTCTGCAAAGAACTGCACGGTTTTGCAACGAGCAGATGGTTATGGATACACTAGAAAGGAGGAAGCGCCTCTCCTCCTCGCCCAAAAGGGCGAGGTATCCGAGGCGTGAAAACTGATGAAGAACGCAACTGATGCTACATTTGAAAGTGATGTACTGGACAGGTCGCAGCAGGTTCCTGTTGTAGTG
Source organism: Actinomycetota bacterium (assembly GCA_023379725.1). Classification (GTDB taxonomy): domain Bacteria; phylum Actinomycetota; class Acidimicrobiia; order Acidimicrobiales; family JAMCPL01; genus JAMCPL01. Next base: position 11,427 of record JAMCPC010000018.1, on the reverse strand, counting down.
GATCTGTGGGCTCCATGGTGTGGGCCGTGCAGGACATTAGGCCCTGTTGTGGAGAAGCTGGTCGATTCTTATAATGGCCAGGTCGAACTCGTAAAGGTAAACGTAGATGAAAACCCTGCTGTATCCGCCGCATTCCAGGTGCAATCCATACCTATGGTCGTGGGAATCAAGGATCGCAAGGTGGTGGATGGTTTTATTGGGGCGCTGGGTGAATCTCAGGTAAGGGAATGGCTGGTCAAATTGGCCGGTGAGCCTGGTGAATCCACTCAGGAAGATGATTCGGAAGTGGGCTTGCTGATAAAAGCCGGGGATGAGGAATCGTTGTTGAAGGCGCTGGAGCTGGAGCCGGATCACCCGGGCGCGATTACAGCACTTGCCACCTTGAGGTGCGATACAGGGGATCCTGCGGGGGCTCTTGAGTTACTCGAGAAGATACCGGAGAACCCGGATACCAGGAAAATAGCTGCCCGTGCACGCCTTATGATGAACGGTGTAGATGTACCGTCGGCTGATTTGTCGAATCACTTGGATTCTCTGCTTGAATCGGTAAAAGACGACCCCGAAGCTCGCCAAGAGTACCTGGATTTGCTGGAGTCCATGGATTCCGGCGATCCTATTGTGTTGAAGTATCGTAAAGCGCTGTCAACAAGGCTCTTTTAGTGAGCATTGTTTAGTGAGTTAGCTATTGCGGGAAAGACCACTAGACAGGCCATTAGATGTCTTTGATTGATATCTACCATTCGTCAGAGTCTGCGAGGGCAGACATCCCTATCCTTACTCTGGGTGACCGGATTTATGATCTATCTACCCGTGCATTGGTGGTTGGTATCTTGAATAGGACACCTGACTCATTTTATGATGCGGGCGAGACATACGAATTGAACGCGTTGGTCGATAAAGCTGGCGTGCTGGTATCTGAGGGCGCTGACGTGCTGGAGGTTGGTGGAGTAAAGGCCGGTATAGGGGATTACGTCAGCGTGGAGGAGGAGTTGGATAGGGTGGTACCAGCTGTAGAGGAGTTGAAGAAGCGGTTTGACATACCGATTGCAGTGGATACCTGGAGAACAAAGGTGGTAGAGGAAGCGCTGAAAGTCGGCGCTGTAATGGCAAATGATATAAGTGGCTTTCAGGACACGGGCTATCTGGAAGCTGTGTCGCGCGCTCAGGGGACAGTAGTGGCTACTCACATCAGATTGAAGCCGAGAGTATACGACCCAGAGCCTGTCTATGACGACGTAGTAAAGACTGTCAAACAATATCTGGAAGTAAAAGTGGCAGATGCACTAAGAGCAGGTATATCGCCTGACAGGATTATAATCGATCCCGGTCTTGACCTTGGTAAATCTACCGAGCATTCTATTTCCTTACTCGGTGCCTCCCCTCTCTTTGCCCAGATGGGGTACCCTCTTTTTTTGGCCGCTTCCAACAAGGATTTCCTCGGCGAGTTTCTTGGACTTGGAATAGACGAGCGTGGAGATGCCACCTGTTCGGCTCTCTCTATAGGCATCATGCTCGGCTGTAGGGTGCTTCGGGTGCATGATGTCAGATCGGCATGTATGGTAAGAAATACCCTGGAGCGACTGGTAGAGCCGTTGAGTACGACTTCAGTGCAAGCGATGTCAACTACCCGCTCTCACGGACGGGGTATCCGAGGCGTAAAAATTGATGAATGACCAACCGGGTAAGTCCGCCAAGCTGGACAAGCCTGATAGGCTGGGCAAGTCATCAGCCCAGGAGGGTTCGAGTCACTCTGCCAAGCCGAGCAAGTCTGTCAAGTCTGCCAAATTGGAGGCATCGCTCTACCTGGTCGACGGGACCGATCAGAGTTTGGTCGATAATAGCCTGGTCGATCTGCTGGAAAGACTGTGTGGGGACTTAGAACCTTCGATGGTGGTGGAGGAGTATGGTGGTCCCGACTCAGATCCTGTAGACATCCTGCAAGTTGCTGAAGCCTTATCCACTCCCCCGTTTGTCGCAGATAGGAGGATCGTAGTACTGAGACAAGCAGGAAAGATGCCAGGTGCGGACATATCCCGACTGGTCAGCGCAATTGATGATATGACAGATGACGTGTTTCTGGTCATTGCGGGAGGTGAGAGGACAGTCCCAGCTTCATTGCGTAAGAGGGTAGGAGAATCGGGGGTCATAGTGGATGCAACGTCCCCAGCGGAGAGGCAGCGCCCCAAGTGGATACATGACCGACTCTCCAGGTCGCCCATAAAAATGGATCCCAGTGCCGAGAATTGGCTGCAGAATCGCCTTGGGGAGGATATTGCCCGTCTGGACGGTTTGCTTGGCATCCTGGTTGCCACTTATGGAGAAGGTGCCGTGCTCTCCGAGAGAGACTTGGAACCGTTTGTTGGCGAAGCCGGTGTGCTACCGTCATGGGATCTGACTGATGCCATAGATGCGGGTAATGCTTCTTTGGCGATAGAGAATCTACACAGACTGGTATTTGCAGGGGAATTTTATCCTTTAGCGATACTCACGATCTTGTATCGCCATTATGAAGCGGCTCTGCGATTGGATGGTTTGGCGCTAAGAGATGGAAACCAGGCCGCTGAGGTGATCGGAGTAAAGTCAAAGTTCCTGGGAGAGAAGGCATTACGTCTTTCGCGCCAACTCGGGTACACTGATAGCTCTCGTGCAATATCGCTCCTGGCTCAGGCCGACCTGGATTTGAGGGGGAAGACAGCTCTACCTGCTATCACCATACTTGAGATACTGGTGGGGAGATTGAGCAAATTACGCACTGTACGCCCCGCTGTCAGGCAGGGTGCAAGGCAGGGTGTCAGGGCAACAAGGACAAGACCTCATTAATTGGCGATTCGCACATGGTGACGGGACCTGATATAATTACATTCCTATGGCAAACATCAAGAGCCAGATAAAGAGAAACAGGCAGAATGAACGAAGGTACCAGCGGAATAAGTCGGTGCGTTCGGAGATACATACCAGGACGAAGAGTGCGCTTGGAGCTATTGGAGCCGGTGAGTCAGGAGCTGATGAGCTGGTACGGCAAGCTATAAAACGCATAGACGCCGCAGCCGCAAAGGGAATAATCCATTCAAACCAGGCATCCAGACGGAAGTCACGCCTTATGCGCAAGCTGTCGAACGCATAGGTAACCTGAGAGGGGTAATCTAAGGCAGCAAGATATGGGAATCTTCAGGTAATCAGCGAGTAGTATACGGTGTCCACAAGAATACCATTATTGGATACAGAAGTGGCGATAGAAGCTGCATCGGAAGTGGGTGTTCCGAAGATGCTTGCCAAGTTGTCTATTTTCAGGTCTGTATTGCATCAAAAGAAGTACTCCAAAGCATTGAGCGATTTACTCATGTGCCTGCTCTCAGGTGAGAATCTGCCACACAGGCTCAGGGAGCTGATAATAATGCGTATAGGGTGGACTACCGGGTCTGTGTATGAGTGGGCGGAGCATTGGCGCATTGCTCAATTTATATTTGAGGTCCCCCAAGACGATCTTTTGGCAGTGCGTGACTGGGAGGGATACCCCGAGTTTGACGAGAGAGATAGGGCAGTACTCAAGGCGGTGGATGATACGGTCAGACTTGGGACAATCTCTCAGCAGGTGTGGGGAGAATTAGCCACTCTGTTTGACGAGGTGACCCTTGTAGAGTTGGTTGGAGCTATAGGCACCTGGTCTATGGTTTCATTTATACTTCGCACATTGGAGGTTCCACTAGACGATGGTGACAGCCCCTGGCCGCCTGACGGAGTCGGGCCACAGTAGATACGCTTTGACTTCGACTCATTTGACTTTGACTCATCTCGCATTTGTTGGGACTTGACTGTCACAGCTTATGCAAAAGGAGCAAGCTGATGGGGACGATCAATGGCTTGACTACCATAGTTGATACAAAAAGGAGTAGCATGTAATCATGGCTGATGGAAATAATCAAGGTGGAAATAATAAAACAGGCGGAAAGCAGGGCGCAGCAAAGCAAGGCACCAGAGCACCAGGGGGTAGGCAGGGCGGTGCTTCGCAAACAGGTAGGGCGGCAGGGCGCCAGGGTGCAAACAGGGAAGGTGCAAACAGGCAGGGCGGCAGGGCGCAAACAGGAAGTTCGGCAGGGCGCCAGGGTGCAAACAGGCAGGGCGCAAAGAATGCCAGGAATCGTCAGATAGCAGATGGGTCAGGTAAGGGTAAGTTTGGGAATGGACGTTCCACCATGTTTATGGCCTGGGGTGCTGTCTTTATCGTCATAGTGATTGTGGCAGTGGTGGTTGCAGTAAAATTGACAGGTTCCTCTACTACCTCAAAGTCATCGTCATCGCAACTGGCGCCTGCAACAGTTGTAAAAGACGTTACTACTATACCCCTCTCTCAATACAATTCTATCGGTTTACCGAACGCTTCGCTGGCAAAGACTGCATCGTTTAATCCACCAATTGAGATGAAGGGGCAACCACCTTTGAAAGGTCTGGCTCCTGGCAATAAGCCGGAGGTATTCTTCTTTGGTGCCGACTACTGCCCTTTTTGTGCAACAGAGCGATGGCCGCTTGTAATGGCGTTAAGCCGGTTTGGCACCTTTAGCGATCTGCGCGTTACAACCTCATCTGCTATAGACGTATATCCGCAGACCAATACCTTTAGCTTTTACAAGTCGAGTTATTCCAGTCCTTACATATCGTTCATTCCAGTCGAGTATGAGACCAACCAGCCACTGACTTCAGGGAATGGCTATACCCCTCTTATGACACCTACCAAGCTGGAAAATGCAATCGTATCCAAATACGATGGACCTCCATATACAGGCCCCCAGACCTCCACTTCTTCATCTGGAGCGATACCATTTGTAGACATAGGCAATAAAGCGATTATCTCTGGCGCAAGCTATACGCCTCAGTTGTTGAGCGGCTTGAACTGGCAGCAGATAGCCAGCCAGATAAGGGGTGGTTCTACCACATTGGCCAAAGCCGCCATCGGTGCTGCCAATTATATATCTGGTGCAATCTGCTCTATTACCAATGATCAACCATCTTCTGTGTGTAACAGCTCTCCTGTAAAGACCGCCAAGAGCAATCTCGGTCTTGGGTAACGAAGCCTGAGGAAAGTTTATGTCTGAGTCTGGGAGCCACTATAAACGGCATTTATGGCCGTATGGTCTGCCCTGGCAGGTTCCCACTTCGAGTATCATTAGCCTGATTGCACTGGGTGTAGCGATCTATCTGACTGTAGTCCATTATGTAACCAGCGTTCCGCTGGCGTGTCCCAATACGGGAACCTTTAATTGCGAGTTGGTCGTGACCAGCCCACAGTCGGTCTTGTTTGGTCTCCCTATAGCAGTATATGGTGATATATGGATCTTTGTAATGCTTATTTTATTTCTGCCATGGGCATGGTATGCTTCGGCTGGTCTTGGAAGGTTCGGTCAGCAGTTTGGTACCTGGATAGGCTATGCTCGTCTGGCAGGGGCATTTTTAGGGATGGGGTTTGTCATCTATCTCATATACTTGGAGTTGTACGTTATCAATCACGTGTGTCTATGGTGCACATCGGTGCATATCATGACGTTTATTCTACTTATCACTGTGGTGTCTTCGACGCGCTGGTCATTGGGGCAAGGTTTTCCGCCTTCGCAGGATAGGCCACTAGAAACTACAGATCACTAGAAACTACAGATCACTAGGGAATACAGGCCACTAAGGACTTTAGTCACAAATAGCGCTACTTGGGTAAATCTTATTGACATATCTGTCAAGAAGGCGTACAGTAAAGAAAGAGATAGAGGAGTGCGTGAGAGAGTGAATGCAGTAAAGGAGGAGGGGAACGGCAGGAAAGGAATGTACATAGATGGCGATGAAAGGAGTTTTCGTAAGTGACAGATAGTAGGATCCCCAGGTATCAGGAATTGAACCCAGATATATCGTCGGATTACCTATCCCTTGCCGAGCAGGCACATGCCTTTGCAGAGGATGTTATGAGACCGACGGCTGCCGTGTTGGATGGCATGTCTCCCGAGGAGGTGATCTCAGAGCAGTCACCGCTTTGGGCTGCATTTCATAAATGGTTTCAGGCAGGACATCACGCCATGCTGATTCCAGAGGAGTTCGGGGGTGCCAATCTGGACGCTACTGCTCAGGCGCTTGTAACTGAGGAGTTTGGATGGGGTGCGCCAGATCTTGCCGTGAGTCTGGGGGTTGCTTCCATCCCTTTTGTATTTGCAGCGCATATGGCCAGACTGACCGGGAACAAGAGGCTGATTGATGAAATAGTTGCTCCCTTTGTTGCTGATACCGAGGGTCACCATATAGGTTGCTGGGCTATCACTGAGCCGGGACATGGATCAGACGAGCTGGCCGCAGGCATTGATTCTTTTCAAGAAAAAGATACTGCTGGCAGTTGCAGGGCATACCAGGATGGCGATGAGTGGGTGATCACCGGGCAGAAGTCAGCATGGGTCTCTAATGGAACGATAGCTACCCATGCATTACTCTTTTGTACGGTGGACGCTTCAAAGGGTATGGCAGGTGGAGCAGTTGCAGTGGTTCCACTTGACATACCTGGAGTAACCAAGGGCCCGCCATTGAACAAGCTGGGTCAGCGCAGCCTTAATCAGGGTGAGATTTTCTTTGATGGAGCACGTATTCCGTCGGAGTACATACTGGTAGGTCCCGATTTTTACAAGGAATTACTTGATCTTACTCTGGTCACGGCCAATTCCGGTATGTCACTTATATTCACAGGCCTGGCCAGAGCAGCATTTGAGGAGGCGCTGGAGTATTCCAAGATTCGAGTGCAGGGTGGTAAGGCGATATCGGAGCACCAGCTTGTCCAGGGGATGATCTTTGATATGTTTGCGAGAGTGGAGCAGTCCAGGGCATTTGCACGTGCCGCACTTTATTACAACAATGCAAGTCCAAGCGTACCCTTTGCGATCACGGCGAAGGTTACAGCTACTCAGACGGCATTTGATGTGGCGAGTAGGGCAATACAGGTGTTCGGTGGGATGGGTCTGTCCAAGGGAACGCTTGTGGAAAAGCTCATACGCGATGCACGTTCGTCGACTATAGAAGACGGAGTGAATGAGTTCCTGGGTTTGGTGGCCGCCAGACGGATAATTGACGGTTACGGAGTACCCAACGCCATGAGCCTGCCTATTTCGTTGGCGGGATAATGAACGGAGAGCAATGGCTAGTGCGGTAATGATTCATAGTACGATGAACGGCGAGATGACAGAATGAGCGAGCGCAAGCAGGGTTTGATCGAACAACTGATTCGCGGTAGGGTAGCGGAGCATCCCGACCAGGAGTGGCTCTTATGGCGAGATGAGGCTTTCTCGTGGGCTGATACGTTGTCGAATACCCAAAGAGTGGCCAACGGGCTTCTGGAACAGGGAGTGCAGCCAGGTGATAAGGTTGCAATAATGATGGGTAACCGCCCTGAGTTTCTCTGGACGCACTTTGCTGCAAACTTCATCGGAGCATCATCTGTTCCTATAAATATCGCACAGAGAGGACCATCCCTCGTTCATATTCTGGCCGATTCTGGAAGCTCTATTGTCGTCGTGGATGGTACATTGAGCGATATAGTCGCTTCAGTCCGTAAAGATACGCCGAGCTTGAGTAAGGCGGTAGTAGTGGACGGGAAGCTTTCGGGCGGCATTGATTTCAATACCTTGCTTAAAGCGGGAGACGGTCCTCTGAATGTAGCAGATATAGAAGGAGATGCCTCTTCGGCCGGAACTGCAATGCTCTATACCTCTGGAACTACAGGCCCCCCAAAGGGGGTGGTGCAGAAGAGCAGTAACGCTGCCAGTGGGTTCCTACCCCTTATACTGTCCCTTGGAGTAAAAGCCGGAGAGACTATCTACACGTCGCTGCCGCTTTTCCATGGCAATGCACTTCTCATATCCACTATGGGATCTATTGTCCTGGACACCAAACTTGCACTTGGAGAGAGGTTCAGCGCGTCAAGGATGTTCTCGGAATGTAAGCGCTACAACGCAGTGGAGTTCAACGCTCTCGGAGGTATGATCTCTATATTGTTGAAACAGCCTCCCAGCGAAAAGGATCGTGATCATCCGGTGAGGGTGGTGCTGTCTGCGGGATGTCCAGCAGACAAGTGGGAAGAGTTTGAGAAACGCTTTGGTGTACGAATAGTCGAGTTTTATGGGATGGTGGATGCTCCTGGCCTGTTGCTGAACGATACCGGCAAGGTAGGTTCTATGGGTAAGCCAATTGGTGAGTGTGAATTTGCTGTAATGGATGAGAACTCTTCTCGTCTTGAGGCGGGACAGGTAGGCGAACTCGTATTCAGGCATCCCTCTGGGCAGTTGAGTGAGTATCACAACCTACCGGATGCTACCAAGAGTGCCTGGGAGGGAGGTTGGTTCCATACGGGTGACCTTGCTATGTGTGATGCTGAGGGGTATTACTATTACAGAGGCAGGAAGAAGGAGTCAATTCGGAGACTCGGAGAGAATATATCTGCATGGGAGATCGAGACCGTAGTAAACTCCCATCCGAAGGTACTAGAATCCGCTGCACATCCAGTGCCTTCAGAGCTGGGTGAAGATGAGGTAAAAATATGTGTGGTCCCACGTCCAGGTGAAACAATAGATCCTGTGGAGTTGATCTCGTATTGCGAAGGGAAGATAGCGCGTTATGCAATACCGCGCTTTGTAGAGATTATGGATGAGTTGCCAAAGACCGGTACCCAGAGAGTGCGCTACCAGGAGTTGAAAGAGAGAGGCATCACTGCAGGTACGTGGGATAGACTAGACGATAAGGGAGCACAATCACCATCCGTGAAGATGGGGAGCTCTGCAGAAGGTGTTCATTAGAAGAATGAGTTGAAAGGAGCATGAATTGGAGTTCAAGAGAGTCGTAGGAACGCGGAGGAGTGTAAGATGGCTTAAGCCCTGGAAGCCGGTCGAGAGAGAGAAGTTGCAGGTTATGCTGGAGGCAGCCAATAGGGCGACACGTTCGATGAATGCGGATTATCCCAGAGCGTTGGTGATCAAGCGTGACGACCTGCCAATAGAGATCAGAGATGCCTTGCGCAACCCTACTACATCGGCTGAGCTTGATCTTGCCCCCGTGTATATTTTTTGGTACTTTGATGTCGAGTATCCCAAGGGTGTCCAGGACAGGCTTAAGGAACTGGTTGCGCAGCATGCGTTGAGCGCTTCACATGGATGGTCGGATGCCTATGTAGATGACTTTCTCTGGCCACAAGTGCTTTCACCTATAGCCAATGAGCCGATGGCGCTTATGTTTATGGGGGCGGTGGAGACGGGTATAGCTATCTGCAATGCTGTGAATGCTGCTGTAGATGAGGGTCTGGGCACTTGCCTTCATGCGTTTACTGCCACCAAGGAGGTCAAGGAGGCCTTTGGAGTACCAGATACATGGATTCCGGTCTGGTTGCAGCTGGTCGGATACCCGCTGGAAGAGCCTGAGGCAGGTGGCCAGCGACCCAGGAAGCCTCTGAGTGAGCTGTTCTTTGAAGGGCATTGCAACAATCCGTGGACTGAGGATCCGAAGGTGACTGAGCGACTCAAGCAGGAAGGTATGATCCAGCAACCCGGTCCATTCCCTTACAGAGAACAGGAAGTAAAGATGCTGTCCAGGATGTTCGGATTACCAGAGTGAATACGTTATTTCGTCCACCCGTTGTCCGGTGTGATGAGATGCTGTCCAGGATGTTCGGATTACCAGAGTGAATAAGTGAGTAAGGAGGTATTATATGACAATTGACGACCTTGATGACATTGACGCGTTACGGGCATTGCCTTCAGTGAAGAGATGGCTTGATGAGATAGGCGTTGCCGGCGAAGGACATGAAGAGGAGTCTCTCGTGTGGGCACAGGATCTGCAGGCTTTCTGCAAACATTCCGGCAATGATCCCGATGCTATGCTGGACAGTTGTTTTCGCAAGACTAAGCAGGGCGATCTTGCTATAAGCGCAAAGGGTCGTAGAGAGATAGACGCTCAGATAGACGAGTATGAGAAATCTCGGGGGTTGTACGGTAGGGATGCCATTGTAGCTGGCAATCGAATTAGAAGTTTTCTGATTCATAATGGTGTCTTTATGCAGGGAAGAGTTGCCTATCCATAGAATTGATGCCAGTTGGATACTGAAGGTTGGGTCAGTCCGGCTGGCCCTTCTCCGAATAGCTTGAGTAGGTTGTCTGTCATAATCCTTATATAGTAACCAGAGCAATGGGGAGCAGATGATGGGCAGCCAGCCAGAGAAGGTATCCAGGTATTGGCACCGCTCTGGAAAACACCAGCGTGGCTGGTTGGCATAGTGTAGTATGTCGTATCAGCGTATTTCCTGTTGGGGTGAAGTTCTACTGTTACAGGAGAGTGGGCAAGTATCTGTACCCCTGGTGGATTGTTTGCGCGAGTGGGGTCGTATGCCTGGAAGTCGGTTCCCAGCACTCCGGGCACCTTTGCACCGTTGGCCAACCCTGTTCCGGTAAAGAACCACGAGGATGCATCAGAGACCACCAATGGAAAGTTGGCGTAATTATTGTACCCTATATAACGTGCCCCCACCAGGGTGCTTGCAGGCAGATTGGCTGGAGGTTGCCCCCACCAGTTCTGGGTAACCCTGGCATTGTCCACTCCGTAAAGTGGATCCTTGGTGGGATTTCGGTAGTTGACCACCTGCATATCCTGACCTATAGGTGATGGCTGCAGGCGAACCTTACGCAGGATGGGACTTGCCCCAAAGAATATCAGATTGACCCCCTTGGCGGCAGCTTCTACTGTTGCTTGGCGCATCTGTAGATCCCACTCCTCGTCATGTCCTGTGGAGATGAGGACCTTATGATTGGTCAGTAGGTTGCCGTGCTCTGCCAAAGTGAGATCAGTCCAGTAGGTAACATCCAGCCCGTGCTGCTCGGCAAAACGAGTAAGCGGATAGACCAGGCTCAAGTAACTGGCTGCGCCATTGCCGTAAGCGTACGGCCTGTCGAAGGATACTACCCTGGAACGGCTGGAGCATGGATAATGGTTGGGAGCACATGGAGTAGCTCCCTGATAGAGATCATAACCACCGAAGGGATTGAATACCTGCTGGGTAATTACCCCTTCCATGATTACATAGGCAGCGTGACTATCTGGATTCCAGATCGTCAGTGGTACATAACTTTGCTGTCCACCGCTGCCAATAAGTTTTAGTAGGTACTGACCCTGTGGCCAGCTGCTTGTAATGGTGAAGCTCAGGGAGGGTGACCAGTTGCACTGTATCATGTTTATTCCTGTGGCGAGCGGGCAGGAAGGCTGGACATTGCCGGTAGTCTCTGAGGATTTCCATACCAGGCGCCCTCCCTTTCCCTGGTAGTACCCCATACGGAAGGCATCGACGTGAAAACTGGATGCCTGGGTAGAGACATACAGGGTTACCGTCTGACCGTCGGTTGCCTGTACGTGGTTTGCGTAGCCCATGAT
>JAMCPC010000017.1 GCA_023379725.1 Actinomycetota bacterium | reverse complement strand
GTACTGCTGCTCCTCTGTGAGTTTTCATCTTTGGCATATTTAGCTAATCCCTTTCATCTTATGAGGCAGTATATCATACTATCACCCGCTCTGGTATCGTTGTAGCAGGCGACCAAGTGACTGGTGTGGAGTAGCAGGCGACCAAGTGACTGCTGTCTGGCAGTACGTTCTCAAAGAATAGCAACAACTTTCCTGACGTAGAGGGACCTGTGCGCAACCAAACGAAAAACAGCAGACACCTAGATGATGGAAATAAGCCATTTCATTGATAGGAACATGGGGACATCTGGCCGATTCAAGTACGCATAAGAAATGCAGGAAATCTTGAAGTGACGGCGGACACGCTAAAGTCTCCATAGACGGCCACGAGAATTCCCCAGATATGTCCAGCAAAAGTCCCCGCGTACGGACATAAAATGCCCCGCGTACGGACACGGATTGAAGTGGACCCGCCGGTCGCGTTGGCCACGTACCCTGTGGATGGTGTGTGGCACTGGTTCCAGCGCCTCCCGATCCCAGGCGACTCCATGACGGCACGGGCCGGTTTCGCGTCGGGCCGGTGGTAATGCAATTACGGCTCTCTTCACGACTGCTGCCTCGCATCTTGATACCACAAAGTATATACTTGGTAGTATGAATACCGTAATAAGCATCAAGGTGGACAAGGACGTGAAAGAGGCTGCTCAGGAAGTGGCAAGAAGCGCCGGACTGACATTGAGCAGCCTGGTGAACGCGTACTTGCGGCAGGTGGTTGCGACACGTCGTATTGAACTGTATGCCCCCGAACCGATGACTCCGCGCCTGGAGGAACTCATTGCAGAGGTGGAATCCGAACTCAATGCCGGCAAGGCAAGCAAACCTTTCGAGAATGTGGATGACTTCTTGGCAGACCTCAAGCAATAGTGATAATCCAGTATCTCCCCAGATTCAAAAAACAGTATGCGAAGCTGCCCGCCTCATTCCAACGGCAATTTGATGAACGGATCCGGCTGTTCGTCGTCGATCCGGCAGACCCGAGACTGCGTGTTCATCCTCTTAAGGGTAAGTTTGCCGGGTATTGGAGCATGAACGTTAACGGCGACATCCGAGCTTTGTATGTCATGAAGGGCGATTCAATAGTGATCTTTGCCCTGATCGGCACACATAGCGAGCTATATGGATAACGGTGGAAGAGTCCTTACGGTGTTTACGGTGTTGGCGGTGTCGCTCCGTTTTGTGGAGTGGAACCGTTTAATGAAGCTGAAGTCTTATGTTGCTTTGCGGGAGCCAATACCATCACCATGTTCTTCCCGTCCAACTTTGCTTCGTTCTCTACTCTCCCTACAGAGGCTGTCCGTTCCATGACATTATCGAGTATCTTCTTGCCAAGTTCGGGATAGACTGCCTCTCGACCCCTGAACATGATCGTAACCTTTACCTTGTGCCCTTCAGCCAAGAACTTTTCGACCTGCCTTGTCTTGGTTTCGAAATCACTCGATCCTATCTTTGGACGGTACTTCATTTCCTTCAGTACGGTACTTGAGCCCCTCCTCTTTGATTCACGAACCTTTTGTTCGTTGTCAAACTTATATTTACCGTAGTCCATCAATCTGCATACCGGAGGATTGGCCAAAGGTGCCACCTCTACCAGGTCCAAATACAATTTTCTGGCAATGGTCATAGCTTCAGTAATTGATTTGATACCCAGCTGCTTGCCATCCTCGTCCACGAGCCGTACTTGGCGTGCCTTGATGCCCTGATTTACTCGTACTTCACTGTCTTTTGCGGTAGTCGCTATTTACGTTCTCCTTCTCTGATCTACTGTATTACAATTCCTATAGTATAGCTTACGTTATCCGATAAGAGTAAAGAATCGTCTGATAGAAGAGAGAATTGTAATTATGAGTACATTGTGGACACCCCAAGGAGAATGGCCGGTAGACAAAGGTGCTGGCTCGCCGGGAAATTCAATGCCGGGTAAGGACTCGACTACCACCGGTAAAAGCTCTGGTAGTCATGCTTCCGATGAGCAGGACTCTGGTAGCCAGGATGCTACTGGTCAAGGTACCACTGGTCGGGGTGCTGGCAGCCAGGATGCTCAGCCCGTCACCAACCAGCCCTCCACCGACCAGCCCTCCACCGACCAGCCCTCCACCGACCAGCCCGTCACCAAGCAACCTAAGAATCCAGAGAATGATGAAACTTCATCTGAAGAGGAAGCTATAGCACGACTGCGTAAAGAATTGGCCGATGCACCTGTAGAAGTCGTGCTGGCTAATCATGCTGCAGGAATATTCGAGCTTGCTACGATATATATGTCAAATAACCCTCCAAAATTGCCGCAGGCTCAATTGGCTATCGATGCTCTGGGTGCTCTGTTGGGAGGGCTGAAAGGTCGGCTGGGTGAGGCGGAAAAGACGATGGAGGACGCACTTGCCCAAATAAGGGTTGTCTATGTGCAGATGGTGAATGCTCAGGATGAGCAAGGCAGTCAGGCAAAATAGGGCAGCTGATATAAGGATATTCGCGACAGCAATGAACATAAAATATCCACGGCAATGATGGGCATATTTGACGACTTCACTTACAGGGAGCTCGTTTATCAGGTTACCTCAGAAGATCTGATAGGGATAATGAACCATGCCCAGTCTGGTGAGCTTACGTGTTATGCTGGGTTTGACCCTACTGCACAGAGCCTGCATCTTGGCAATTTGATACAGATACTTCTGCTCAGGCGGTTGCAATTAGCCGGTATGAACGTGATTGCACTTGTCGGTGGGGCGACTGCACTGGTGGGAGACCCATCAGGCAAGGTGGCTGAACGATCAATGCTTGATCGTAGCACGAGTCATGACTATCTTGAAAACGTCAGTGGTCAAATAGAGAATTTGCTGGATACTTCGAGTAGCACTGCCAGAATCTTGAACAATGCGGATTGGTTGGAATCGTTGAACCTAGTGCAGTTCCTACGAGAAATAGGCAAGCATTTTACAGTCAATCAGATGATATCCAAGGAATCCGTTAGACAGAGGTTGGCACGACCTGAACAGGGTATATCCTTTACCGAGTTTACTTATATGCTTTTGCAGGCGTACGATTTCCTTCAATTATATGACGCTTATGGTTGTAGGCTACAAACTGGAGCCAGTGATCAATGGGGTAATATCACTATGGGAGTAGAGCTTATTGGGAGAATTCGTGATGTCGTAGCCTATGGTCTTACCACCCCATTACTCCAAAGGGCAGATGGTTCTAAGTTCGGTAAGACAGAAGAGGGTACCATCTGGCTTGATCCCTCCCTGACCAGTCCATACCGTTTCTACCAGTACCTGGTCAGGGTCGACGACAGTGAAGTGGTGTTTTACCTCAAGGCCCTGACCTTTCTTACCGCCGATGAGATTGAGGACTTACGCGAAAAGGTGGCAAGTAGGCCAGAGAAGCGGGAGGCTCAGCTGGCGCTAGCCAAGGAGGTGTGTACTTTAGTGCATGGTGCTCATACGACCATGCAGGTTCAGGCGGCATCAAATGCCGTCTACAGTGAGGATATAGCATCGTTGGATGATAAACTTTTTGCAGAGGTATTCTTTGATGCTCCCCATACCATTCTGCCAAGGTCTCTATTGGATGGTGGAGGATATGATATCGTGGATGCCCTGACTGCCAGTGGACTTAGTGAATCCAAATCAAGAGCCAGAGTGACCGTTGAGCAGGGTGGTGCATACGTTAATAATCACCGTATTTCCCCCTCTGAACATTTAATTGATCGTTCGATGCTATTGTACGACAGGTATTTGTTGCTGAGGCGTGGCAAAAGAGAATACCACTTATTGGAATTTGTGTGAGCGAGATGACCTATGTGATATATATCGCAGCACTCGGCGTTATGGTCGTAGCTATAGGTCTTACTGTGATTACATTATTCGGCAGACGCAATTGATCTGGTCTGCTCTCCAAGCAGGGGAGTGATTACCTCCAATACCTGCGGGGTCAACTGGGCGATGAAAGAACCATATATTATGTCATCGTCTTCTCCCTGCAGAGCTATTTGCTCTATAGCTGTAAGACATTCCAACAGCTCAGCCATACCTGTATCCATATTTTTTACAAGATGCGATACACGCTCAGCCAGTTCCTCAAGCATGATGGGTTCACTGCCAGCCATCTCTTCCATGTCGTCGTAATAATAATCATTCATATGACACAGCATAACATGACAATCATCGTAGGTTTGCTTTCATGGGCATAATAGTGGCGGAATTGGCATTGCCTGTGCCCTTGGAACTAAAATTATAATATGAACATGAAAACCAACCCCATACATATTGCAGTTACCGGTGCAGCAGGTCAGATCTGCTATTCGTTAGTCTTTCGCATAGCTTCAGGAGATTTACTGGGTAAGGATCAGCCTGTGGTATTGCATCTTTTAGAGATAGAGCCAGCCATGAAAGCGTTGGAGGGTGTAGCTATGGAGTTGGACGACTGTGCATTTCCGCTACTGGCCGGTATGGAATTGACCTCTGATTTGAAAGTAGCCTTTGAGGGGGTCTCATGGGCGTTGCTGGTGGGTTCAGTTCCCAGAAAGGCAGGCATGGAGAGAAAGGATCTGCTTGGAGTCAACGGTGGTATATTCAAGCCACAGGGAGAGGCTATAACGTCCTATGCTTCATCTGATGTGAGGATTTTCGTAGTTGGCAATCCCTGCAATACGAACTGCCTTATAGCCAGGTCACATGCGAGAGACATACCTGATGAGAGATGGTTCTCTATGACCAGGCTTGATCAGAACAGAGCACAGAGTCAGCTTGCCAAGAGAGCTGGTGTACCCGTCGACCAGGTTACCAATACGGCTATTTGGGGGAATCATTCCTCCACTCAGTTCCCCGACTTTGAGAACGCTATGATAGGAGGTCGTCCCGCTCCAGAGGTGATCGATGATTCAGCCTGGCTTCAAGGGGATTTCATCACTACCATCCAGCAGAGGGGAGCAAAGGTCATTGAGGCACGTGGCTCCTCATCTGCCGCATCAGCTGCCAATGCAATCATAGATTCTGTAAACAGCATTACAACGCCTACTCCTGCAGGCGATTGTGTGTCGCTATCTACCATTTCACATGGTGAGTATGGAATTGATGAAGGTCTGGTGTTTGGTTTTCCCATGAAGTCAAATGGCTCCACATGTGAGGTGATAGAGGGGTTTACGCACAGCTCTTTTGCGAGGGAGCGTATAGATCTTACGATGAAAGAGCTTCAAGAAGAGCGGGACGCTGTTATATCACTCGGACTGGTATAAGGCTGGTATAAGACTGAAATAAAGAATCGGACTGGTATAAAGATATAGGAGACCTCTTTCCACTTTCAATGGCAGGGAGGTTCAAAATAAGGTATAGGTTCAAAAAATCAAGTTCTGCTGTATCTGATATCTTTCCTACGGCTAAACCGAACTTACCTTTGGCTAGAACCAGGGGCTTGCGGGGTGCGCTTGGTCAAGTTGACCGACTCAATACTCCAATACTCCAATACTCCAATGCAAGATAATGCATTGGATGCCTGGTACTATATTAGCGTTGTCTTGAGTAGGCTGAAGAGACCTAAATTTGGATACCAGACCTCTTCAGAAAGGATAATTTTTTGTTCAGTGCTTCCTGCCACGCGCGGAAATCCTCATCGTAGTTGCCGCGGTCACCATCTTCGATAGCGTGTTCAAGATTATCGAATGCAGCATCCTCTGCGTCAAGTAGCTCCCTATACTTCAGTATAGACTGGTCATCCAGTATTCCTGTCGTAGTAGTCATAACCTGTTTCCTTTCTATCTATGACAACTGATCAACCGTAAGGTATCTTGCCTATGATAACAACCATAGCGCGTATAGATCACTTTTGCATGCGGTTGCCAGACTTTTATACTGCCCGGTACCTCCCGATACTTGTGGGAGTCCGGTGGCATCCAGACACAAGTGAAGACGAGGAGCCGTGACCCTCTCTCCTAAAATAGAGTCTGGGGCTTGCGCTCCCTTTCGGTCAATCCGCTTCGATGAATATGCATTCACCGGGACACTCTTCCGATGCTTCTTGCACTGCATCCTCAAGGTCTGCCGGTACTGCCACTATCCCAGCCTGGCCTCCTGGGTCATTCATTACGGTGTCGCCGTCTTTGACATATGCAAGTCCGTCATCCAGCAGTGTGAATACCGGTGGACAGATTTCTTCGCACAGTCCATCTCCAGTGCACAGATCTTGATCAATCCAAACTTTCACTTAGTAATCCTCCTGAACTTATCAGTCATGACGTAATATCTATCACGCCTTATTGTTATTCTATCACGGTGCCAGCGAAGATAGCCATATTCGGTAAGATGTACATACTGGCTTGACAGACTAATTATCCAATGAACAGTAATCGCTCTGAATTGTAGTAGGTTGATACTTGTAGGCAGGTACTTGATGATATAAGTGGTTAATACAGTAGCAGCAAAGTGCCGGTACCGCATTAGAATTGGCAATAGGAGGTTGTTATGGCACTGGAGAGAGATAATGATGACGAGAGAACTTCCAGAGATGCAGAATTATACAGGCTTAAGCGCCAGCTGAATGAGGTAGAAGAGGAACTATCTATCCTGCGCCGTCGAGACACTGATGAATCTGGGCATTACAGGTTGCTGGAGGATAAGTTGCATGAGGCAAGGTCTCAGCTTGCTCAGGCTAATTCACGAAACGAGAAGCTTGTCTTTGCCCTGCAACAGGCCAAGGAGCATGTGGAATCGTTGCGCGAAGAGGTTGCCAAATTGGCCCAGCCTCCCTGCGGATATGGCACGTTTCTTCGGGCAAATGATGATGGTACGGTAGATATACTTACCGCCGGCAGGAAGATGAGGGTATCGGTACATCCCGATGTAGATATATCTACGCTCATCAAAGGACAGGAAGTGCTCTTGAATGAGTCTTATGCTGTCCTGATGGCGACCGAGCCTGAAAGTAATGGCGAGGTGGTCACCGTAAAGGAGGTGCTGGAGGGCAAGAAGCGGGCAATAGTGTACGCCCGGGCAGACGAAGAGAGGGTAGTCGAACTGGCCAACGACCTTGAGAACGAAAAGCTGCGTTCAGGTGATACTCTACTGATGGAGCCCAGAGGGATGCTGGTTGTAGAGAGGCTTCCGCGTCCAGAGGTGGAAGAGTTGGTTCTTGAAGAGGTTCCAAATGTGACCTATAGCGATGTAGGTGGACTCGACAGCCAGATCGAAGCGATTACAGATGCAGTAGAACTTCCCTATCTGTACAGGAAGCTATACAACGATTACAAGTTACCGGCACCAAAGGGTATCCTGCTCTATGGTCCACCAGGATGCGGTAAGACCCTTATTGCAAAGGCGGTTGCCAATTCGCTCGCCCACAAGGTGGCCGATGTCACCGGAAATAGTGAGGCGCGTAGCTACTTTCTGAACATAAAAGGCCCTGAATTGTTGAATAAGTACGTTGGAGAGACTGAGAGGCAGTTGCGCCTGGTATTCGAGCGAGCCAGGGAGAAAGCCGAGGAGGGCGTGCCTGTGATCGTATTCTTCGATGAGATGGACTCGCTCTTCCGCACCAGGGGGACAGGGATCAGCTCAGACATGGAATCGACTATAGTTCCGCAGTTGCTGGCCGAGATAGATGGAGTAGAGGCGTTGAAAGATGTCATAGTCATAGGTGCATCGAATCGCGAGGATTTGATAGACCCCGCAATTCTCCGTCCCGGGCGCCTGGACGTGAAGATAAAGATTGAGCGTCCTGATGAGGTTGCATCTGCCCAGATATTCTCCAAATATCTCACCCACGACCTGCCGATAGATGAGAACGAAGTAGCTTCGCTGGGAGGGGGGGACCCGGCCAAGGCAGTCAAAGCGATGATAGATACTGCAGTGGCTGAGATGTTCTCATTGGGAGATGATAATCGTTTCCTTGAAGTCACCTATCAAAATGGGGATAAGGAAGTACTCTACTTCAAGGATTTTGCTTCTGGTGCCATGATAGAGAACGTCGTCAGGCGAGCTAAAAAATCTGCCATAAAGCGTCAGATCGCAGACGAGGGAACCGGCATCATGCTTGACGATCTTATCTCGTCCATCCATCAGGAGTACAAGGAAAATGAGGACCTTCCCAATACTACCAATCCAGATGACTGGGCCAAGATCTCAGGTAAGAAGGGCGAGAGGATTGTCTACGTGAGGACACTGGTTTCGGAGCACAACGAGACCAAGGGTGGAAGGTCTATAGAGAGGGTCGGTACTGGTCAGTACCTCTAGTTGTCGCTGGTGAACAGCTACTTGTCGTAGCGGAGGAAATGAAGTGTGCCCGTAGTTAAGTTCACCAGTGTGATGAAGGCTGTTGCCAGAAGGCACAACCCACCTACTGCTATTAGTGTTGCATTGGATGTTGCATATCCGGTCGCAACCGATGCTATACCTAACGTGACTGTTACATATGTAGTTGCAGCAAAACGGTGATCGTACAGATCCGAGAACATGATTTGCTTACCGTTTGAACCAGCGATTATTCCCCGTGATCTGAGTATGGTCCACGAGATGAATGGTACAATTTTATACACATGTCCGACTATTGCGGTCAGCAGCCAGCCTGCAGCACATACTATTACCGTTGCCGCCAAAGCTTCTCCCTGGGTGTGGTTGTAGCGGGTAACGACTAAGGTGCCAAGTGCAAGCAGTATACTGAACAAAAGCCAAATAGATGATGTTACTACGTATACAAGATGTAGATCGGTTTTGCGTTTCCGGTGCTTTATGTGGCTAACAAGACTTGTATAGTGGGCCGCAATACCGACCAGGAGTATTATTGCGCCTGGCCACGCAAGCCACGGGAGAGAGAAGCCAATTCCGCTGGCGAGCATGGTTGCACCGATGAAAAAACTTATTACTGCAATACCTCCTGATCTGTGCTTGCCGGGGACATGCGCGAGAAAGAACATTGGCCAGAGTTTCTGGCTGACCGCGACATATGTTAGCCCTAGCCATGCGAAAAGCCCTGCTATTCCCATGGCCATATCCTCGTGTGGAGAGATGGAGAACCAATTGGTCTGGCGATCAAATACAAATGTTACTCCGAGTAGTGTAGTAAACATAGCACCCAGCAGAGAGAGCCGTAGCCCGTTTACGGATGCATTGGATGGAGCGTTTGTGAGAGCCGGGAGGACATTAGACAGGATGATAGTCAGGCCACAGGCCGCCAGTATCCCGCTGACTACGGTAACATACTCTGTTTGCGTAGCAATACCAATTGGTAACATCCAGGATGCAGAGATCCATACAACCAGGGCAGCCCATGATAAACGAGTAGAACGTAGAGAATGACTCGTGATGACGGGTATGAACTGGTGAATGGCACCGATTATTCCCACCGATAAGGTGGCCAGAACGCAGAGATGAGTAACGGCTACGACCGGATCTGTTGTCGGATCTGGTATCCCATCATGTCGTGCCCATAGTAGGGCTATGCCAGTTGCAGCAAGTCCCAGTGCTGATGCAGAGAGAAATGCCAGAGGGATGGCTGGAGGAGGTACTGCGCTGGGTACGCCAGGTGGGCGATTAGACCAGGTAGCTACTGATTTTTTTTCTTGGATGGCTGGTTGCTTGTATTCACCGATCATAACAGCTATAATTCTAACATATACTATAAAAATTAAGTTCATCTTATGGATCTTTTGAAAGGAGCGAGTTAAGTATGGCTATCTTAGATGTTCGTCCAATCATTGCAGCAGGTGATGAACCGTTTGACATGATTATGTCTGCGGTAGGGGAACTTGCCGATGACGATGAATTGATTATCCTTGCACCCTTTGAGCCTGTTCCGTTGGAAGGAGTTCTGTCGTCTCAGGGGTTTGACTATGAAGCGACTAATATAGGCGGCACTGATTGGAGAGTAGTATTTCGGAGAGCCAAATGAATGCTGATTACGACGTTGCCGCCAATCCTGATGAGATTGATGGCAATGATGGTGCTGATGTTGATGACATTCTTGAGGTAGTTTGGCGTGCGCTCGGTGATGTATACGATCCGGAGCTTTGTCTCGATGTAGTCTCGTTGGGGCTTGTCTATGGAGTGCATGTGGAGAATGGGAGGATCATCGTGGAGATGACTTTGACTACACCAGGTTGTCCTGCTTCGCAGAGCTTTCCTGAAGTTGCTCAGTCTGCCATTAAGCAGGCTAGTGGCATCTCGGACGTGGAAATACGACTTGTATGGGATCCACCATGGAGTCCTCAAATGATAAACGATGATGCGGCCAGACTTCTTGGGTTCCGATAAGGGGAGAGGTGATATATTGGCATCTTCCAACAGTAGTCGGCAGCATTCCAAAGGATATCGTATAGAGTTACTTCGTGTATATGACGCTACTGGTCGTACCGGCGATGAGTATCGTGTCTTAGTAGATAGACTATGGCCTCGTGGCATCTCAAAGGCAGATGCAGATATAGACGAATGGGCTAAAGAGATTGCCCCCAGTACCGAATTGCGTAAGTGGTATGGTCACGATCCGGCTCGTTTTGAGGAGTTCTCCAGGAGGTATCGTGATGAGTTGTCTACTGATATAGCTACTGGCGAGTTGTCTCGTCTTGTAGAGATATCAAGGCGCAGGTCGTTAGTAATTTTGACTGCTACCAGAGAATTAGATATCTCAGGTGCCGCTGTATTGTATGAGGTATTGCGATCCTTGAATGCAGGCTATCGTCGCCTATAAGGGATTTATCCTGGTATTGTGAGTTTTTACAATTCTTCATAGCCAGTGCTGCAACGTGAGAAACTTATCCAGCGTGGAGGTAGAGCGTATTCATATATAATCTGGTATATGGACACTATGGANNNTATGGACACTATGGAAATTAGGACTTACGGAGATGCGGTACTTCGTAAAAGGGCAATGGAGGTATCCGATATTGATGGGCGGTTGGCTGAATTGGTTGAGATTATGGTAAATACCATGCACGAGGCTCCTGGTGTAGGACTTGCTGCTCCCCAGGTTGGTGTATCGAAGCGATTGTTTACTTACGATATAGGACGTGATCTTGACGATGTAGCTACCCCTGACAATTCTATCCATGGCGTCATCATAAACCCGACTATTGTAGAGTCGCGAGGTGAATGGACTTACGAGGAGGGCTGTCTTTCCGTCCCCGGGTTTTCCTGGCATATCACTCGTCCCAAGGAGGTCTATTTGAGGGGGTACAACTTAGAAGGAGAGGAGATATCCATTGAGGCAGATGAACTTTTTGCTAGAGTGTTGCTGCATGAAATCGATCACCTTGATGGAGTACTACTCGTGGATCGTCTTGATAAGGAAGAGCGGAAGCAGGCATTAAAGGCACTACGAGAGAGGTCGGCCTCGCCAACTGGCCAGACACTTTTGTGAGTGAAGGGGAAAGGGCATGCTGGAACGCATGGACGACGACGAACCATGACCGGCTCACACCACAAGGTCATGGCTACCGATTGCAATGCGAAGTCAGGAGGACGGCAATACTGAGATGCCTACCCACTGAGCCCCAAAAGGTTACTATGAGAATAGATGGTCAGGAACTCTTTTTCCTGGCATGTACGAATAGCCGTAATACCAGTGCTACCAGAGCAACTACGACCAATACCTTTACTCCAAAGAGCAGGATACCGGCGAGAGCGTTTACGATCCAGAGTACCGCTGCTACTGCTACTATGACACCACCTCCAATCAGTACGGCATCTACGGCTACATGTCTCTTGGCTGGGTGCATTTCGTTAGTAGACATATTGACTCCTTTTCATTATCTACTTATCATCTTACTGCCGAATACGAACAATAAGGTGGCGCGGGTTGTCCTATATCCGGACGCGCATAGTAACGCGCATAGTATGATAGGGTGGGAGGTATCGGTATGACACGCTTGGTGTTTTTGGGAAGTCCTGAGGCAGCCGTACCGTCTCTCAATGCCTTGGCAGAGGCTGGTCATGAGGTGGTTCTGGTGGTGACTCGCGAAGATAAGCGCCGTGGACGGGGGAATTCCCTAAGTCCCACCCCCGTCAAGGCTGCTGCATTAGAGCTGGGGATACCAATCAGCCATTCGTTGAGCGATGTGATGGAGGTAAAGGCGGATTTGGCTGTAGTCGTGGCTTATGGCCGTATTATCCCCGTAGGGTTATTAAATGAGATTCCCTTTTTGAACGTTCACTTTTCCCTGCTTCCTCGTTGGCGAGGTGCAGCTCCAGTCGAGAGAGCTATTCTTGCGGGAGATAGGGCTACTGGCGTATGCATTATGAAACTGGATGAGGGCCTTGACACGGGGCCTGTATATGGTTGCAGACAAATATCGCTTGATAATATAATTACTCGTTCTGAACTTACCGACCAACTCGCCCAGGTCGGAGCCCAGCTATTGGTGGATCTTTTGAGTGGGGGGGTAGAAGGTCTACCGGAGCCAGTAGAACAAATAGGAGATCCTGTCTATGCTACCAAGATAGAGCCTGACGATCTTAGGATAGACTGGGGACGCACAATTGATGAGATACGCAGGAAAGTACGTTTGGAACGGGCATGGACTATGTTTCGGAGCAAGAGGCTGATTATAAGTGAAGCAGTAGGCCTGACCGATCAGGCTGCAAGCAGCACCATGACCAATCGTGATGAGGCCATATCTTATGAAGATATGTCTTCAAATATATTACAAGATATGCCAGCGGTGGGTGATACGGGGAAGTTGTTTATGCTTGGCTCTTCACCTGTAGTACGTTGTGGTGATAGTGCCATAGTGATACGGGCTGTGCAGCCAGAGGGCCACACCAAGATGGCAGCAGAGGCATGGGCGAGAGGTGCACGGATAGGAGATGGTGAGAGATTTGATTGATATAAATTATATTACGAGTAGTGTTTACAGTACTGTATCTGCAATGGGAATATATCAGTGAGAGAGTTACAGATTGCTCCATCAATACTTTCCGCAGACTTTGCCTCTCTGGGTGATGCTGTGCGCTCTGTGGAAGAGCAGGCCAGCTGGATCCACGCAGATATTATGGATGGTCATTTTGTTCCTACTCTTACCATGGGTCCTCTTACGGTCAAGGCACTGGCTGCAGTTACTGACGTCCCCATCGAATGTCACTTGATGGTTACCAGCCCTTGGGATTTGATTGAGCAGTTTGTGCAGGCCGGGGCTACTCGCTGTACAGTGCATGTCGAGGCTGGTCGCGTTAGGGAGATGATAGAGAGGGCCAGGTATCTTGGTATTGGAGTCGGTGTTGCGTTAAGTCCCGATACTCCGGCATCTGAGATACTGCCCTATTTGGAGCTTGTTGATGTGGTACTTATTATGACGGTTCATCCTGGGTTTGGCGGGCAAAAGTTTATGCCGGAGGTACTTCCCAAGATAAGGGAGATATATGAACGTATTTGTAATGCCTCTCTTGATGTGGATATAGAGGTGGATGGGGGGATAGGACATGAAACAGTTGTTCAGGCAGTATCTGCGGGCGCTAATGTGCTTGTAGCCGGATCTGCTATATTTTCGGCTGGTATATCTCCGGTAGCTGCGATCAAAGATCTGCTTCAAGTAGCCGGTGAATTATCTTTGGGCTAGACTGAGACGTATGGAAACTCCCGAACATTTACGTTATACCAGCGAACACGAGTGGGCGTACCTTGACGGTACATCTATTAAGATAGGAATTACTGACTATGCTCAAGATGCCCTTGGCGATGTCGTCTATGTGGATCTACCCGATCTGGGGAAAGTATTCTCTGCCGGAGACGTCTTCGGTGAGATCGAATCGACCAAGTCTGTTTCAGAATTGTATGTTCCCGTGGGCGGTAAGGTAATGGAGATAAATAACGAGTTGGAAGAGCATCCGGAGCTGGTCAACAGTGACCCGTATGGTCGGGGATGGCTGTGCATATTCGAGGCAACTAATTTGTCAGATTACGATAGTTTATTGGATGCTGCAGGATACCAGGCTGTTATCTCGGCCGAGCAATGACGTTACTACATAGTGGTAGGATTTAATTATGAATGTGTACTGCCCCAGTTGTGGCCATAGAAATCCCAGAGGTTCAAGTTTCTGTGCTTCATGCGGTTCGGCACTTATTGAGGAATCCAGCGAGGCTACAATAGCTATTGTTCCGGTAGAGGGTTTCGGCGACGACCAGGGAGATGCACATGACGATGACTTTGGTCAAGATAGATCGGAGTACGCTATGCTTGTGGTACGCCGCGGACCGAATGCAGGAGAACGTTATACGCTTGATAAAGATGTAGTTAGATTGGGCAGACATCCCGAGAGTGAGATATTCTTGGATGATATAACCGTGTCCAGGAGGCACGCAGAGGTTAGAAAGGAGGGTTCCGGATTGCATGTAGTAAAAGATGTAGGTTCACTCAATGGTACCTATGTGAACAGAGAGAGGGTTGATGAGGCTGTCCTTGATTCGGGCGATGAGCTTCAGATAGGGAAGTTCAGGCTCGTGTATCTTTCGGGCGTTTCTAACGAAGGGGAGTGATAATAATATGGAGCATGAGTCGCAGGTAAAAGTGGAAGAGCGTCCGTATCTTTCTATAGGCGATGTCTTGGATATTCTGAGAGATGAGTTCCCGGAGATTACCATATCCAAGATCCGCTTTCTTGAGAGTCAGGGATTGATCAATCCTGAGCGTACTCCCTCTGGCTACAGAAAGTTCTTCGAGGAGGATGTGGAGCGTTTAAAGTGGGTACTTCGCCAGCAGCGTGAGCATTATCTTCCGTTAAAGGTAATCAAGGGCAAGCTTGAAGGTCGTATACCTCATGGAACTGGTGATCTGACGAACGTGGCAGGTGAGCGGTCGATCCAGCCTGTGCAGACACTGCATAGGCAAAAGGAGTCACAGAATAATCAGGTCGGTATCCCGGCTGGCCAGTACGGTAATAGCCGTGAAAGAGTGAATGTAGACGTGCCATCCTCCCGGCAAAGTGTTGGGATAGAGCGGACAGGTCACGAGTTGGACGGTGAAAGGGCTACCAGAGAAGCAAGAGTAGAGACAGAGAGAGCCGAAGTGCATCAGAGCGGAGCCCAGAGATCCGGATCTGAGGCAGTTGGATCTGCATCAGAGTACAGTGTAAAGCCATCTGAACCAGAGCTTGTATCCAGCGAGGGTGCTTCATCCTCTGTGCTCAAGGAGTTGGAGAGTTATGGACTCATATCGGGAGAGCGTATAGGTGGAGTGATAACGTATGGAACTTCTGATGCTGAGATAAGTAGTATCGCCTCACGTATTATGGAGTACGGCTTTGAGGCTCGCCACCTAAAGGTATTCAGACACGCTGTTGATAGGGAGGTATCTATAATTGAGCAGGCTATTGTGCCGTTACTAAGGCAGCGTAATCCGAAATCGCTCGATAAGGCCAAAAATAGCGCAAAAGAACTTCTGGAACTCTCTGAAAAGTTGCATGGCGCACTTATGAGGGCAGAGCTTAATAGGTTGTTTCCACCGGGCAACTGATAGCCATCGGTCGGTGCATTGTTTACGAGACGCTGCACTAGCATATTGCTAAATAAAGCGCTATTCTAAGATTATGGTCGAAGTTAAACTGAGTGCCGTTAGAGTGGACTTGCAGTCAAGTACGCCTGTATTGCTACTCACCGAGACTGAGGGAATTGGTAGGACATTGCCAGTCTTTGTCGGAGCCCCCGAAGCGACATCTATAGCTCTGGCGATTCAGGGTATTGATCCTCCCCGACCCCTTACTCATGATCTTATGATAGACATAATGGAGAGTACTGGCTCGCGTCTTGAGAGGGTGGTTATTACGGAGATGCGATCAGCCACTTACTTCGCAGAGTTGCACATACGTCATCGTGGTGAAATAGTCACGGTGTCATCGCGTCCGTCGGATGCAATAGCATTGGCTGTAAGGGAGCACTGTCCCATATTCGTCTCTGATGAGTTGATGGACTCCGAGGGTCTTGTGGTGGCACTTGACATAGAAGACGAAGGTGACCCATTGACCGGAGAGAGTGCCGAGGAGGTTGTCGATCAATTCAAGGAGTTTCTCGATACGGTCAAGCCAGAGGATTTTGGTAACTCGTCTTAAAGCGTAATTAAGAGATTGAAGCCAATTTGATTCCAGTATAGGGTACGATATCGTTGTGACCTTCGTAGCTGCCAGCAAATTCCTCAAGAGCATTCGATGCCGGTATGCGTCGTTATCTCCTGAGATACGCGATGCATTGGTATATGGTCTGTCAGCGATATTTGCAGTGCTCACCATCCTGGTCTCATCCATCCCTCTGTATAGGCAGTGGGGTGAGATCGCTGTCGGTGCGTATATTGCCGGTACTCTATGGTGTATAGGAGCAGCTATTTATCATAAGAGCTTCCGTGCTGGTGTTACCGGGAGTGTCGAATCATCCGCAGGAGAGAGACAGCATGGCTGGAAACATGGCTGGAGCAGGCCAAGGGTGGCCGTTATGTGCATAGTCATGTGCGGATCGACCCTGTTGCCTCTTGCGCTGGAATCGTATTGGCAGTACAACCCCGCAGTCTACTCCACTACTACAAAACATGCGCAACCGGAGGTGCTGGTTGTAGACAGAGCCGGCCAGAATATACTGAGGGGACGTGATCCCTATACAGTTACGAGCGCCAAGCAGGTACAGGATAGCACGCAGGTGCCAGCAGGACAGCCCTCCTATGATGCATTTTTCCCCTACCTCCCTGCAATGGCTGTATTCGGTATTGGCAGCGCCACCAAGCTCCCGGGGCCGCTGGGGAATGCACGGGTCATGTTTTTGTTGTTTACAGTAGCTGCTGTCCTACTTGCCCTCTACATCAATGGTGTGGCAGATGATAATTCCATACTCGGCTTTCAAGCCATGTTGGTGCTTCCCTCGGCAGCGTTGCCTCTTTCCACGGGTGGAGATGATATACCCGTGATTGCCCTCATGCTGCTTGGCCTTGTGCTGATGCGAAGACACAAGCTATTGGCTGCCGGTGTCGTCTTGGGGATGGCAGCTTCGCTTAAGTTTACTTCGTGGCCACTTGTGCTGCTGGGGCTCTTGGTAATATATGCTGTTTTCTCCCTGAAAGACGTGATAAAAGCAGTTGCCGGCGTAGCGATAGTCATAATACCCTCTGTGGTACCGGTGGCTATGGCCAATATAAGGGCATTCGTAGTAAATGTGGTACTGTACCCGCTCGGTCTTGCAGGTATACGATCTCCGGCTGCAAGTCCTATGCCGGGACATATTTTGACATCTGCAATGCCATCCATCCATCATACCTATTCACTTGTGATCATCTTGGCTGGAGGCATAGTCTTCCTGGCTGCTCTTAAGAGGTGGTTCCCCCGTAATCCCTCCTCGCTGGCCAGTTTTATAGGGTGGGCGTTTGTCGTTGCGGTTATGCTTGCCCCGGCTACCAGGTTCGGTTATCTGGTGTATCCCTTTGATTTGATTATATGGTCTAAAGTGCTGCGGTCGGGATTGGCTGATCCGTTGCCGGATCGTGTTTCATCGTCTATAGATTCCTCTCAAGTCCCGGCTACAGTTTGAGCAATCTTTCAGGAGGCTGCTTCGCTCGAAATAGGGAACATTCGCAGAACATACCTGGTATAACCTTTGTTGCCGTGTAT
>JAMCPC010000016.1 GCA_023379725.1 Actinomycetota bacterium | reverse complement strand
CGGTGGTGGGCGCTGTTGTATACAGCATTTTTCTACGTCGCCATGGTGAGAGCTATGCTCCTATGCAGAGTTGGGTGGCTACAGACGAGGTATTTAGGGATCCGACCACCAACCGGCTTATGCGTGTCTGGATCGATCCGACTGACGGTTCCCGGCATTACGTGCCTGAAGGCAAGCTACCCGGCTCATTTTAAGCCGGCCACGAGCGGATGCCTCTCTGTAACGGCGGGGATGAGGCTATAAGTCTGCAATAATTTTATAGACCGCAGCATAACTGCAATAAGATGCTCAGCGAATAGGTAGGTTGAATTAGGGAGTTGTTCGTCTAGGCGAGCAGGGCAAGGCAGAGGAGGAAGGGTAGGCTGGAGTGCCTGCCCGGTGACGATAACGCAATTATGCGAAGTATGGAAGGCGGTGCGCAACAGCCTGGGGGGCTATTGTGAGGAAGACTGGCGAATCATGTCGATTTTATGCCTATCCGCTGAGACCTTAAGTAATTGGTTAGCCTGCTGTACTGAGTCCGGTTGCAACGTTACCTGCAGTGGCTGAAATAGATGTGGCATTGATTGTCCCGTTTTGCGATTTATTCCCTTGGATAGTCACCGTATCTCCAGGCTGTAATGCAGCGGAAGTGGCTACTGCATTACGAGTTACTTTCGTTGAATTGTTTACAATGACCTTCACGATTCCTCCACTTGCATCTGTGATGTAGAGAGTGTTGCCGTCGACAACCGTAAGCGTTCCGGTGGCTGCTGATCCTGCAGTGGCACTTCCTCCAAAACCGCCAAATCCTGAAAATCCACCTTTTGCACCAGCACCAGCACCCCCTGACGCACCAGAGCGGAAGTGAGAAAAAGCTGATGCCAGCGTATTTGCTGATGTCACCTTTTGGTTACGTTGAAGTGCGGCACCTCCCCATATGCCCCCGAAACCAACCAGAACAACCAAGAGAATTACTACAGGTAGAGGAAGGCGGATTCCTTTTGATGCTATGTGCGACGGCCATTCATCGTCATCTTCAGTCGTATTGTTCATGTATGGGTACTGGTCGTCTGTGGTCGAGTTACCTGAGATGAGTGGCAATTGTATCGTGTTCTCGGTATTTCCTATTGATCCATATTCTTCGGTCTTGTCATCGTTCATGGCATAAAATCCTCCATCTGATTATTGATTATCGAATACATTGAGTATCGAGAAGTTATTCTCTGTAATATCCGTTACACTGATGTGGATTGCTGTCCTTGGAGCAAGTTCAGTCATAGCGTAGTGCATCTATAGGTCTTAGCGAGGCTGCACGGTTGGCCGGGTAAAAACCGAAAAAAACTCCTATAACAACGGCGACCCCAAAAGCAAGAGCAATCGAATAGCCAGCAACTACCGGATGTACGCCGTCGATACGAAATCTGGTGCCTATCATTCCGATAGCTACGCCCAATGCTCCACCGAACAGGGATAGCAACACTGCTTCAAATAGGAACTGTATCAATATTGCTGACTTGGATGCCCCTATGGCCTTTCTGATTCCAATTTCACGCGTTCGTTCTGTAACTGTAACCAGCATTATATTCATTACTCCAATACCGCCAACCAGCAAGGATATGGCAGCCACCGCACCTAGCAGTACAGTGAGAGTGGAGGTAGTGGATTTAGCAGTAGACAGTAATGTGGCTTGATTGATTACGTTGAATGGCAAATTCGCTACGGTCGTGTCATTGGTTGCCGCAAGGATGCCCTCTACTTCACTCTCTGCCAGGTTTAGGGTAGAAGATGATTTTCCTTGTACGATAAGTTCACTGAAGGATTGCGAATATCCGGTGAGTTCATCCTGAACGGCCGTATATGGGGCTATAGCTATACTGTCTTCGTTTGTTAGCCCGCTTGTGCCCTTGGGAGCAAGCACTCCGATTACTTCGAAGTTGGCCGAATTCAGCTGGATGGTTTGACCGATAGGGTTTTGTCCTGGGTCGAATAGGTTGCTTACTACCTCTGATCCTATATCTATTACATGTGTATGAGACTTTACCTCTTGGCTGGTAATAGGGCTTCCTGATGACAGTGTGTAGTCCTCCGCATTTAGATAGGATGCAGTCGATCCTATAACTGAAGTGCTATATGTTGCACTTCCATATGTTGCCGTAACGGTGGTAGAGGCAACAGGTGAAACGGACTTTACGTCAGGAGCCTCATTTGGATTTTCTATATTCTTGACATCTGTCATGGTTAGTGTAGCTTGTTGGGTCTGTGTACCACTGACCGCAGGACCTCTTCCGAAACGGCCAGTATTTATGACAGTAAGTGTATTAGAGCCAAGTTGATTTATACGTTGCTCGACCGAGAGAGATGACCCATTACCGACGGCTACTAGGATAATTACCGCTGACACGCCTATCAGCAGTCCAAGCACGGTCAGTGCTGAACGTAACTTATTGGCGGTAATACCTCGTATGGCAATTACGAAGTTGTCCGACCAGCTCATTTTGGTCTCCTATGTATGGATTCGGATGGGGGAGTATATGCACCCAATCCAGAATTGAGTGTATCCGTTTTATAGCTACCAGGTGATAGAACGGTGTGGTAGGTGGTACTTGGATTAGACTCCAATCGGGGAGGCATTGCATTTACCGGTAAACTCCTGATATCTTCTACGACTACACCGTCTTGAATGCGGATAATACGTTTGGCATATTCGGCTATATCCTTTTCATGGGTGACTAGTACTATAGTCCTACCTTCTGCATTGAGCTGGCTAAAAATGTTCATCACTTCAGCACTCTGATGCGAGGCCAGGTTGCCTGTAGGTTCATCGGCCAGAATAATAGATGGGTTGGTTACTATTGCCCTTGCTACAGCAACGCGCTGTTGCTCACCTCCGGAGAGTTCAGTTGGCATGTGTGTAAGGCGGTGGCTCATTCCGGTTGCCGCCAGTGCTGCAGTTGATCTCTCTCGGCGTTCCTGCTTGTTTACCCCTCGGTAGGTGAGGGGTAACTCCACGTTTGCGAGCACTGACAACCTCGGAATAAGATTAAAACTCTGGAAGACAAATCCTATTTTTCTGTTGCGTATCATAGATAGATCCGTGTCAGTCAACGTCCGTACATCAATTCCGTCAAGCCAGTAGTAGCCTCGAGACGGGATATCAAGACAACCGATGATATGCATGGTAGTAGATTTTCCTGATCCAGAAGCACCCATAATGGCAACAAAGTCTCCGTGATCAATTGTCATTGATATACCCCTTAGGACATCTACCGCAACACTTCCCATCATGTATGTCTTGGTAATGTTACGTAGCACTATGACTGGCCTTGAGGATCGAGTTGATATGTCTGTGTCCGTCTTGGCGAGAGTCGATGTCAACCGCCACCTCCGAAACCGCCACCTCCGAAACCGCCACCTCCGAAACCGCCACCTCCGAAACCGCCACCTCCGAAACCCCTGGCTGCTCCGGCCGTGGGTGTGGCAGATGTCGTGGCAGGAACTGATGCTGAGTGTTCTACAAGAACCTCTCCGCTATGTACGCCACTTAGTATCTGCGTATCGGCTGTACCAGCAATACCGGTAGTAACCCTTACAGTTGCCTGTTTGCCATCCTGTATAGTGGTAACAGTACTCAATGGGCCTACGGTAGATATAGCGGCATTGGGCACCTCAAGTGTGTTGGATGCGCTTGCCACTACCACGCTGACATCTGCCGTCATGCCGTCCTTGATGGTGGCCGGGGCATTGTTCAGGGCAATAGTTACATCGTATGTAACTACGTTGCTTACTATGGTGGAGGTAGGAGAGACGAATATTACCTTCCCTGCAATGTCCGTGTTGGGCTCTGCCGGAAACGTAATGGTGGCCGGTTGGCCGACTGCAATTGAGGTGGCATTTGCTTCTGGAAAGCCTGCTATCACCTCTAATTGATTGAGATTCTCGATAACCATGAAAGAAGATGAGCTACTTGACGACGTTGTTCCTCCGCTACTCGCCCCCACTCCACTACCTCCACCACCTGTACCAGAATTTCCAGCCCCCACTCCGCTACTCGCCCCCACTCCACTACCTCCACCACCTGTACCAGAATTTCCAGCCCCCACTCCGCTACTCGCCCCCGCTCCGCCACCACCCGATGAGGAAGAACTGGTACTACTTGACGATGAACTTGCTGCCAATGAAGAGTTGCTGCCACCAGAGACTGTCTGTCCTACCGAGTAGTTAATAGCTGTTATGGTTCCACTGATCGGTGCGGTCAGTGTCGTATCCGCTAAAGCTTGAGTATCCGATTCGACGGTGAGATTATCCTGCGTGACCACCGCCTGGTCTTGTGCTATAGTCGCAGGATCGGTAGAGGTAGTTGATTGAGCTGCATTAATACTGTTTTCCTGCTGGCTGACCAACGATTCGTCGTGTTGAATATTCTGCTCGTCGGTAGCGATATTTTGTTGATCGACCGTGCAACTCGACGTTGCTGTGGTGAAGTACTGTGGTGAACTGTAACTGGTACCTAGGGAGTTACTGGCGACCAACCTGTAAATATAGGTAGTTGCCGGTGATAGGCCACCGACAGAAGAAGATACATTTATGTTTGACTTGCCAGAGCCTACACTAACTGTATTGGTGTTGGAACCGTAGGAGGTACTGGTTCCATATTCGAAATAATAGGACGTCGAAACTCCATTTGGATTGACCGTACCATTGAGCGAAGTGCTCGTCGTCATAAGAGCGGTAGCTGCTCCGGTATTTACCGTAGGTGCAGAGGTCGATGATGGGATAGGGGGTAATGATAAATTGTTCCCTATGTCGGATGTCACTGCAGTAGGGGATGTCGTGTTGCCACCACTGCTACCGTTCGAAGCACTGCCAGCTCCGGTATAGCTATTACCGGTGCTGTTGCCGGTACTGCCGCCAGTTGTTCCTGTGGATGCAGGGGGGCAGTTTAATGCCTCATCTGATTGCAACTGTGCATTGGCGGCCGAGAGGGACTGCTGGGCACTACTTAATGTCTGCTGATCTGCCTGTAGCTGTGCCTCGTCTGAGGTAATCGTATCTTGTTCCTGTGCCAGCTGTGATGACGTTCCTCCATTCTCTGCGTCAGTAAGAGATTGCTGAGCAGCCTGCAGAGAAGCTTCTGCGCTGGCTAGATTGGCTTGAGCTTGCGCTGGGTTTACCTTTGCAAGAACTTCTCCTGCTGTGACATGTTGCCCTACGCTTACATATATATTTGTCAGCATTCCACCTGTTGCAAAATTAACTCCTACAGATGTGGCTGGACTGATATTGCCGGATGACGTTACGGTAGATAGGACAGTACCACGCGTTACATGCACTGTACGTGCGATTGTGGAACTTGATGTGGAGTGGCTATAGATTGACGAAAGCCCTAATGTAGCAACAATTGCAATAGCTAGGATTAAGACGATATATGTTATTATGCTACGACGATTATTTAGGTGGCTATTGCTCCAATTAACTAATTTATTCGTGATTCTCATTTTTTACACTTAATCCTTGTTTCCGATTCAACATTAAAGTCATTGCTTGTATCTGCTTCCTGACGTTGCTATGTTCAAACTGACGCTGTTATGCTCAAGATCCCGTCTGCGCCGTAGAACCGGGAGGTGAAAAAATAGGTTTTAGGCTTGCACAGGCTGCAAGTGCGGCTTTTACCGTAGGGTTGGAGGAGTTCAGCGTGCTTGAAAGCGGTGAGATGCCTGGAGTACTACTTGGTGCTGTAGATGTACTGGACCCAGTGGTGCCGGATGTTTTTTTGGTAGGTGTAGGTAGATTGACTCCATGCAACTTCAGACAATTGCTATATGCAGCGAACTTTTCTGCAGCGGCACTGTTACGGCTAAAGCCGTTTGAAGAGTATTTGGGGCGTAGGCCGGCGCAAGCCGCCTCTGCTTTTTTGAACGCCGGATTGGTGGTCAAATTATGGAAATAGCCGTTATTGGCTCCAGTGCCTCCACTACCACTACCACTGGCGCTTGATGTACCACCTCCACTGCCAGGCTGCCTGGAACCTCCTCCGTGAAATCCACCAAAATTCACGCCGTGTTGCTTCATGCAATTGCTGTATGCTGTAAACGATGCATTGGACGATGATGTGCCGTTCTTACTTGAGGTGGCAGCCTTAGAAGATGAGGTTTTCTCTGTATTTGGAGATGTGGAGGTGTTGCTACTGCAAGCTGTCAATAATAGCGACACACCAAATAGGACAATAACGACTGTAGCCAACTTCTTTGTAAACAGGTAACGCCCAGATCCACGCTCCTTCACAGGAGCGTGGGCAGAATCTCCTGTCTGTTTGTTCGAGTGCATTAGTCTGTTCAATGGTTGTCTGTTAATCATGCAACTGTCCATCCTTTAATCCTTTATCGAATAATCACTTATTACTTCACGATGCTTAGTGCCACACCTACTGCCAGTATGGTGAATTATTGGGTATTTTACGTTGTCAATATGTGAAAATCATGAGAACGTCTTCTGCATCCAACTGCGGTTTCGTACATATGGTTCTCAGCATTTTCACATAATACTTGGATTAAAATTAGTACGATGAGGATACTTGTTGTGGAAGACGAAGTGCGTATGGCGGCACTGATAAAAAGGGGGCTGGAAGAGGACGGATATGCCGTAGATGTAGCGAGCGATGGCCCTGAGGGACTTTGGTATGCTTCTGAAAACCCATACGATACGATATTGCTGGATGTAATGTTGCCCGGTATGGATGGCTTTGAGGTATGTAAACGGTTGCGCGCGGATGGATGTTGGATGCCAGTGCTTATGCTTACTGCAGTCGATCCAGTACAGGAAAGAGTGCGTGGTTTGGATGTCGGAGCCGATGACTATCTCACTAAGCCATTTAGCTTTGCCGAGTTGGAGGCTAGAATACGGGCACTTACACGGAGGATCAAGGTTCCGAGACCCGTAGTGCTGGCAGTAGATGATTTGCGGCTGGACCCATCTACCCATCAGGTATGGCGAGGTAGCACTGAGATAGACCTGAGTCCAAGAGAGTTTGCACTGTTGGAGCTGCTTATGCGCAATCCCGGTCAGGTGTTCAGCCGTACACAGGTAATTGAACACGTTTGGGACTTCGAGTACGACGGAATATCCAATGTCGTAGAGCAATACGTTTCGTATCTTCGCCGTAAGGTGGATAAACCATTCAAAAAGAATAGCCTGGAGACAGTACGAGGCATAGGCTATCGATTACGAAGGGATCAGTAATGACATGGATAGCTGCAGGATTGGACAGTAGCAGGTAATGAGCGGTTTGGCTTACTAATATGTCAATACGTTTACGGCTGGCCGTAATGTTTTCCATAGCTACCGCTATTGTATTTTTTATCGCTGGTTATATCTTTGTCGTAGAGACTAATAATAGTATAAATTCATCAGTGGATGCAAGCCTGATAAGGCGTGCGCCATTTGTAGTTCACATGTTGCTTACTCATCAATTTGATGATAACCATTTGGCCTATTTCCCTACTCGTACGCTACCAAGTGGTGGATATGGCCCACCCATAGGGCAATTTCTGGAGACAAACGGCAAAGAGGTAACCGTAGTCAATTCCATCGGTATTGTGGGTTCCCATCCGCTTCTGTCGTTACAGCAGATGACCAAAGCAGCTACCGGTCAATTATTTGCTAATGTAAGCATCTCAAGCCTGCACGGAGAGGCACGGCTGTTAGCTAATCCTGTTACTTCCGATATATATAGTCAAGGATATAGCCATGGAGTCGCGGTGGTGGGGATATCTTTGGGCACTGGTCCGGTTACCGAGCGGCGTATACTGGATGGGATACTTCTGCTTTTGGCTCCTGTAGCATTGTTGGCAGGATTGGCGGCTTGGATTTTAGCTAAGTTTGCACTTAGACCGGTTGAGATCATGCGAGCTCAAGCCGATATGATATCGTCACATGATAGTAGTACCCGATTACCCGTGCCAAAAACCAAGGATGAGATATCCGCGCTTGGCCATACTATGAACGATCTGCTTGAGCGATTGCAGAGTGCACTTGCTGCTCAGAAATCTTTTATTTCGGATGCAAGTCATGAAATTAGAACACCTATAGCCATATTGCAGACTGAGCTGGAGTTGGCCAATAGACCAGGACGTACGATAGAAGACTTGAGAGAGTCATTACATAACGCGCTGGACGAGAGTAAACGAGTGTCACGCATTGCACGTGACCTATTGCTTTTGGCTAGTAGCGATGAGCATCGTTTGGTAGTAGATAAACGTCCTGTAGATGTAGGCAGGATAGTAAAAGAAGCAGTTGTTGCTGTTCAAAATAGATCAGAGGTAAAAAATAAGGATATTCAGTTACATGACGATATAAGTCCTGATGCAGTCAACCTAACCGTCTTAGCCGACCCCGATTTGGTGCGCAGGGCTGTAGACAATCTGATAGATAATGCATTGCGATTTGCCCCTGGCGGTTCATTGCTTGTAGCAGATGTCCATTCCAATGGCAATGAAGTAGTGGTGGCGATAACTGATCAGGGTGCAGGGTTCCCGCCCGATTTCCTACCGCATGCATTCGATCGTTTTGCCCGCCCAGATGGTGGTCGAGCCCGAAACGACGGGGGAACCGGACTCGGTCTTGCTATAGTGCAATCAATCGTAGAAGCCCATAGCGGTTGGGCACGAGCTGAGAATCTTGTACCAATAGGTGCTAGGGTCAGTATCGGTTTTCCAACTCAGCCTACTTGAAATCTACAATCCCGGTACTACTTCTCCATGCCCATTAAATGAGGCGGCTCAGATCGTGAAGTCCAGATGCTGTAGTATTTGAGCTCCCAACTCGGCATTCTCGACTATGGCAACCTTACTGTGTTGCAGGGAGCTCCATGTCAATTGAGGTCGGCTAGCGCTTCAGTAAGTTTATTTGTGGCATCATCTGCCAGCTCCTTCAACTCCTCACCAGAGATAATACTATGAGGGTCCACTGCCCTGATCACAGTTCTTCCCGGCTCTACCTCTTCAAGAACTACATTACATGGCATTACCAAGGCAGCGTCTGGATCTACCTCAAGCGCTCTGTGTGCAAGTACTGGGTTGCAGGCACCCAATATTTTCATCGGTACATGATCTATCCCAATTTTATCCTTTAGTGTGTAGGCAACGTCTATCTCGGTGAGCACCCCAAACCCATGATCTCCCAGTGCCTTGCGCACGGCTACCTCGGCATTTTCCAGAGTAGTTGCCATCGTTGCTTCAATAGCTTGCATAATTTCTCCTATTGTCTTCTATTCAGTACCTACAATCCAAAAAACCAGTAATCCAAGAAAACTGGTTATAGCATATATCGTTATAATACATAATATACCTACAACTGACATATATAAATCATAATCGCCTGTA
>JAMCPC010000015.1 GCA_023379725.1 Actinomycetota bacterium | reverse complement strand
CTTGAAGTCCGTTGGCTTCCTCCTCACGGCTAAAGCTGGGGCAATTGCGGTGCGGATATGGTAATCTATATCGTATGTCTAATATTTCTATGAATACACCTACGCCATCCAGTAAGCTAGTGCCCTCAAATAGCCTACTTCCCGGCGGGTTTCTTCTAGGTGCTGCCGTAGCCAGTTTTCAGGTGGAGGGGTGGATCAACGGCCCCGGCGAGCCAGCAAACAATTGGAAAGATTGGGAGACTACCGGTAGGGTCTGGAGGAAGGAACCCTCTGGTATTGGTGTCGATTTTTGGAATCGATATGAGGAGTACTTTGACCTGGCTAGAAATGCTGGATGTAATGCACTTCGTTTTGGTATCGAATGGGCCAGAGTAGAGCCTCAAAGAGGGCAATTTGACGATGATGCAATAGGTCATTATGTAGAGATGCTGAAGCAATGCCGTAGTAGGGGGATACAGCCTCTTATCACCCTATGCCATTGGACACATCCATATTGGTGTGGAGAGAAGCTGTGGCTCTCAGATGAATCTCCCGAAATATTTTCAAGATACGTTACCAAGATCGTCCCAGCCTTGAGGGATTATTGTTCTCATTGGGTCACGATTAACGAGATGAATGCACTTACTATGCTCTCTTACCTCTTTGGTGCGTTTCCACCCGGATTACATTCTCCGTCAAAGGCATCAGTGGCTTCCGGGCATATGCTGGAGGCTCATATTAAAGCCTATGAGGCAATCCATACTATCCAACCTGATGCTATGGTTACGACCAACAATTGGAGTACCAGCATATATGAGTTGGATCGCTTGCTTATAGATTTACTTAGCGCGAGAAAGGCCGGAGTCGCCAGAGATGACGTAGATTCCTGGATCGTACAGAAAAGGCAGGAGTGGTATTCCACGATAGGTTTTCCTCCAAAGGATAGGATACAGGAGCGATTGTTGCGTACTTTGGTTGCTGCACAGTCTCCTGCTGGTAGTCCTGTGGGGCGTATCGGCAAGTTGGCCAAGGTGGGTAGGCATGGACATAGAGCAGGAACCGCCAGGGTGCTGGATGCTGTCTACTCCAGCCCGTTCGAGATTACTCTCGATATGGTAGGGATAGATTATTACACTCCCTTACTTTCGGACAGGATGGTTTTGCCTGGCCACAGGGAGACAGGTGGTCGTGGGTGGTTGCCTACCAGGATGATGTGGGATGATCCCGTGGATCCGCATGGATTGGTCAATTACATAAGGGCCAACCAGACCGCTGGACTGCCGGTATGGATAGTGGAGAATGGGCTTTGTAACCGTGTCGTACGAGGCCATGCTTACAACCGCATCGACGGATGGGATAGGCCAAGGTACTTAAAAGAGATACTCGGGGCAATGGTAGAAGCACTCGATAGCGGCCTTTCGGTAGGTGGATACTTTCACTGGTCTCTTGTTGATAACTATGAATGGGGTAGCTATCAACCTCGCTTTGGTATATACGGCGTAGATAGAGAACGTGGTGTAAAACTGTTACCGACTGATTCTATGGGTATGGATTCCGCCGCGGCGTTTAAGAGCATGTATGAGGGGTTGCTGGCAGGCGATCGATCGGTTATTGCATGATTGATATATCAAAGAATGACTGAGGCAGGATCAGAGTTCCCAGGCTTTAACTCCGGGGAGAATTTTACAGTGAATGGTAACGTAGAGTACATCGTTCCTGTGCCTTTGGGAGACCGTTCCTACGATGTAGTAATAGGAAGTCATCTTCTCTCGTCACTGCCTACCATTGTCGATAAGACGGTACCCAGAGCAACTAAGGCTGCCATTGTTACCCAAGACACTATTCCGGTAAGGGTAGATCCCGGTATTGAGCATTACGTATTTCAAGTACCGGACGGCGAGCAGGCCAAGTCGATGCAGGTCGCTGAAGATCTTTGCAGAAGGATGTCTCAGGTCGGCATTACCCGTTCTGACCTTGTTGTCGCTCTGGGAGGTGGCGTAGTCACCGACCTGGCCGGTTATGTAGCTGCTATATACTATCGTGGTATCAAATATATAAATATTCCTACCTCCCTCTTGGCTCAGGTAGATGCTGCAATAGGAGGTAAGACCGCTATAGACATTCCAGAAGGGAAGAATCTGGTGGGCGCATTTTGGCAGCCCTCTGCAGTCATCTGTGATACTTCTTTGTTGTCGACGCTACCGGATAGAGAGTGGCTCTGCGGCAAGGGTGAGATGGCTAAATATGCTTTTATAGTGCCTTCTGTATCGCACGGGCAAAATGGACAGCATGGCCAGAATGCAGGGAGTGATTTTTTGACCATGCCTCTCTCAACGCAGATTGCAACATGTGTGGAATTGAAAGTAGCTCTTGTATCGGAAGACGAGAGGGAGGAGCAGGGAGGAAGAAGAGTTCTACTCAATTACGGTCATACCCTTGCGCATGCATTGGAGGCTGCAGGTTTTGATGAGGCTAACGGCATTGATCTACGCCACGGCGAAGCAGTAGCTATCGGGCTGGTGTTTGCTGCAGAATTAGCTTTTAGACTAGGTAGAATAGATAGGGAGAGAGTCGACGAGCACAGACAGGTTGTTGCCGGTCTGGGTATGTCGTATGAATTACCTGCCGGTGTGCATGCCGATGACCTCATTGCATTTATGAGAAGAGACAAGAAGGTGTCGAGAGGTATAGTGTTTGTTCTGGATGGGGTAGATGGATTGGAGCGTATAGAAGGCATAGATGAGTCACTGGTCAGAGAAGTATTGGTAGATGCGGGAGCTCAAGGTTGAATACTGGCAGTAGTAGCAGTATTGGCAGCAATGCCGGTAAGGGTGATAATTCTACTGAGCCTGCAACTGGTAGCAACTCAATCTCTGCTAGCTCAATTAACAGAGATGGCGGTGGTACCGGAGGTACTATTTTTTTGATCTCAGGTCCAAACTTGGATCTTCTTGGCACCAGAGAACCCACTATATATGGCACAGCGACCCTGGATATGCATGTAGAGGCAGCTGCCGAGGAAGCCAGGAGATTGGGGTACAGCATAGAGCATTTCCAGTCCAATCACGAGGGAGAGATCGTGGATTTTATTCACTCTGCCAGCGGTCGGGCGGTCGCTATAATAGCAAACCTTGGAGCTCTCACCCACTATTCATGGTCGATACGCGATGCTTTGGCGGCATATAACGGTATTATCGTAGAGGTGCATCTTTCTAATCCTGTTGCACGAGAGGGATTCAGGCACGTATCTGTCCTGGCGGATATAGCTGATGGTTCGATAGCTGGTTTTGGTGGTATCGGGTATACTCTGGCTGTCAAGGCCGTAAGAGCTTTGTTGTAGCGGCCGGACCGCCGTTAGAGTGAAATGGCATCTCCCCAGATGACATCTCCCCAGGTAGCTCCCCAGGTGGAGTCCCAGGAAAATCCTCAGGTAGATCTTCAGGTAGATAGCGACAGATCCAAGGGATGGGTGAAGCGCTTTTGGCCGGTGATAAGCGGTCGGAAGCGGGTAATGATTATAGCGTTGATCGGCTCTATGCTGGCCAACGCCATACAGGTAGCGGGCCCTTATGTGCTGGCTCTAGCCATAGACAATGCTCTGATAACTCATAAGGGGTCTTTATTGGCATACGGGATTGTTCTTTTCCTGCTGGCTGTAGCACGCTTTGGCGTTGGATATATGTATCGTTTCATGCTTTTGAAAAATGCCTATGATATCGAGTATGACCTGAGGACGACTATATATCGTCATCTTACAAATCTTTCCAAGTCGTTTTACGATCGAACGTCATCAGGGCAACTTGTAGCAAGAGCCAACTCAGATGTAAGGGTGATACAGATGCTGCTTGCTTTCGGCCCGAATATACTTAGCCAGCTGGTGCTTTTTATATTTGCCCTGATTGTAATGATGACTATGAGTCCGATGCTCAGCTTGGTGGTTGTGGTCACAATGCCGCTTGTATTGTTGGCCGGCAGGAAGATGAGAAGTAAGATGTTGCCGTCTTCATGGTTGGTCCAGGCTCGTCGGGCAGATATCACCTCTATGTCCGGTGAAAACACTGAGGGAGTACGTGTAATAAAGGCATATGCACGTGAAGAACAGCAGGTCGGGCTCATGAGTAGATTGTCTAGGCGCCTGCAATGGGCAACTGTTTATCAGGTGGATATCCAGGCCAAGTGGGCACCGCTTGCTCAGAACATTCCTCGGTTTGGGCTGCTTGGCGTACTGCTCTATGGCGGCTGGTTGGTCATACATGGTACTCTCCCTGTAGGTGATCTGGTTGCATTCAGTGCTTATGTTGTCATGCTGCAGGCTCCATTCCAAATGCTTGGCGTACTGCTGGTGCAGTTTCAGCGAGCTTCGGCATCTGCTGGGCGTATCTTGGAGCTACTCGACGAGCACCCGGAGATCTACGATTCTCCCGGAGCTGTAGATCTGGTAAATCCTAAAGGGCATGTGGAATTCGATGCGGTTAGTTTCCAGTATCC
Organism: Actinomycetota bacterium; assembly: GCA_023379725.1. Classification (GTDB taxonomy): domain Bacteria; phylum Actinomycetota; class Acidimicrobiia; order Acidimicrobiales; family JAMCPL01; genus JAMCPL01. The sequence continues at coordinate 657 of JAMCPC010000015.1, read as the reverse complement.
AGCCAGGCCATTATTGATAGATGGGTTCTCGTTGACTATGGAGCCTGGTGATACTGTTGCAATTACGGGCATGACTGGCTGTGGTAAATCTACCGTTGTTCAGCTATTGGCTCGTTTCTACGATGTATCGGATGGCAGTATAAGAATTGACGGCATGGATATTAGGAATATCAAATTGGACAGTCTCAGAAAATGCGTAGGTATTGTAGGAGATGATCCGTTCCTCTTTACGGCATCTCTTGCTGAGAACATATCTTATGCCAACCCAGATGTTTCTGCCGATCAAATTTGGCAGGTCGCCGCTCAGGCAGGCCTGTCGTCACTTATAGAGGAACTTCCACAGGGACTGGATACGATTGTAGGAGAGAGGGGATATACATTATCCGGTGGAGAGCGCCAGCGCGTCGCTATTGCACGGATGCTTATTGCAGATCCCAAGATAATCGTATTCGATGATGCCACCAGTGCTGTAGACGTAGAGACTGAGGCTGCGCTACATGAGGGCATATCAGCGATAAGAGGTGGAAAGACTATCTTACTTATTGCCCATCGCCTCTCCACTGTGTTGCTTGCTGATCGGGTGGCTTATATGGAATCGGGCAGGATCGTAGCGTCTGGTAGCCATGAAGAGTTATTGGAACGCATACCAAATTATCG
>JAMCPC010000014.1 GCA_023379725.1 Actinomycetota bacterium | reverse complement strand
CCCCACTCGGCTCCAGACTGTGCAGCAGTTATAGTGCTTCCTACGTCGGTATCTGCAAGCATCACTATGAGACCGGGGCCCCAAATTGCAAAAAACCCAATACGCAACCACCTCAAGTACCCCGACCTCCTACCAGGTACGCCCCTCCCTAGAGAGGTATCTACATGGTCATTTCTGCATGTATAAAGGGAGTCGAAGGGAACTGTCTGATCGGAATGACCTGAGGGAACTGTTTGGTCGGAGGAATCGTCATTATCGTTTGATCTCTGCATCCTTTGGACGACTCTCTGAATCGGTATTCTCACATATATTAGGTTAGTCTAACCTTATTAAACTGTCAAGCAAAAAACCGTACTCTGTACTCTGTACTCTCATCTAGGACAGCTTGGACGCTATGCTGGACGCCCTCTCCAGCACCGACCCATCGGCACCCTGTGCGCTATACGATACCGCAGGACTGTTCAGAGCTTCAACAACCATACCATTGAGCAACTCAATAAACTTCCTCGGAGGGTCCACCCACAGGTATCTGGCCAGCGAACCAGGTATAGAATTCACCTCATTCAGGTAGAGTTCCCCTTCTCTCCAAAGAAAGTCCACTCGCACAATACCTCGTATAGCAACAATATCTACAAGTGCTGTAGCTATCGACTTGATATCCTTTACCACAGATCCATCCACGTTAGCAGGCAGTTCTCTCGGTGCGCTTGCCATTCCCTCCCTGCCGGCATACTTATCCTCGTAACTCAATATCTTGCCTGACTCGTCATTCCTGAGAGGGCGCTCCACGGCGGATACCTCAATAGACGGGAAAGTTCTGACCGCAACATTCAGATCAGATAGATCAGGCCGGTATGGTTCGAGCACTGCCCCTCGCCGCAAGTATGGGCTCACCCTCGCCAAATCCCGTGCGGTGTCAAAATCGTTCACTACCTCCACACCAATAGAAGAGCCACCAAATCTGGGCTTTACAATATATGGTGAGTCGAACGGAACACCGTCTCCCGTATCATCTCTTAACAGGATGCGTGGTAATACGGGCATACCAGCCGCCGATACAGTACCATAAAAAGCTGCCTTATCCATCACCAACGATGCTCCAGCGATACCCTGGCCGGTATATGCTACGCCAGCCATCTGTAGCATACCCTGGAGGGTGCCATCCTCTCCCGGCCCCCCATGGCAACAATTTATAACTGCGTCTACAGGTAGGCGTTTTTTGGATAGCTTGGAGTTGGTAAAAAAACCACCTTTACTGCCTGTGTCAAATATAAGCCGCCCAGCCTCTTTAGGTACCCCATTTACAAAAGCAGTAGCCTCAAGCGATGGAGGGATACTGTAGAACTCTCCGGACTTAGACCAGTAGATGCCATACACATTCCTGCTCGACCTGCCCATTTCGTGCAGCGCCTGAAGCCCTGTCAGCACTGAAACATCGTGCTCGTCTGAAGGGCCACCGAATACCACTCCGACGGCATAATTGTTATCTACGTTCACCTACTTCAAACCTCTTTCATATCCAATACCATCCATACACTAGCCGCATATTGCTCCTGTACCGATCTTAACTGACATCCAACCTCCCGTTAACTATCCTGACAATGCAGAATGCCGCCGCCCTGTACAACATATACGAAATTTCTTTTGCCGGACAAGAGCCATAAAAAATACACTACACCCAGTAGTCTGTTCCGCAAATAACCATGGGTTCCCGCCAGTCAGATGACACCCATGACAACGTTCTTGTCCTAGACGTAGCCCCAGCTACGCCTTCGTCTCCGGCTTAATATAATACCCCACTCCTGATCAAAACCCAGTATCTGTGATCGCTGATTTCAATCATTCGAGCGAATACAGGCTATCCTTTGTCCACTTACTCCCCACTACTAAAGACGGGGCTTTCGTGGCACGGATTTGGTAAGCTATGTATGTGACTTCAGAAGTTGTACGTGAATCCAGAGAGCGAAGTAGTAGCAAAAACGGTATGAGCACAGCAAGCAGCAACGAATCGAAACTGGCAACCATACCAAATGTTGTAACAGCGGTGCGTATTGCCTGCATCCCGTTATTCATCTGGATGACCGTATTTGCCCATATGCTGGTTGCCGGTGCAATTCTGCTTGGATTCCTTGGCGCAACTGACTGGGTAGACGGTCAACTCGCCCGCAGGCTGGACCAGGTCTCCAATCTGGGCAAATTACTGGACCCTACGGCAGATAGGCTGCTCGTAGTTGCGAGCGTAATAGCGGCGATTCTCAGTCATGCAATACCGATATGGCTGGTTGCTGTAGTACTCCTTAGAGAGGTACTGGTAAGCCTGGCTGTACTACTTCTAATGCTCCTGGGTGCGAAAAGAATAGACGTACTCTTCGTCGGCAAGGCTGGCACCTTTGCAATTATGGTAGCTTTCCCTGCATTTCTGATATCCTATGGACATGCAACCTGGCAGTCTCCATTCCACATAATTGCCTGGGTAGCCACTGCCGCTGGTCTGGTACTCGGGTGGGCAGCCGTACTGGCTTACATACCAGCTGCAAAGCGTGCTATCTCTAACAGAAACAGCACCACTTCTACAGGCAAGATACCGGAAAATAGAGGAGGTACCACATCATGAAGGCAGTTATCATGGCAGGAGGCGAGGGAACTCGCCTCAGACCGCTAACTTCAAATACCCCCAAACCAATGCTACCCATGGCAAACAAGCCAATGATGGAGCACATATTGTCGTTGTTACGCCAGCACGGTATAGAGGAAGTCGTCGTCACCGTGGCATTTATGGCAAACGCTATAAGGACGTACTTCGGAGACGGCTCAGAATTCAACCTCTCCATGGTATATGCTACCGAAGAAAGCCCCCTTGGAACAGCAGGATCCGTGCTAAACGCTGCAGAGCAATTGACTGAGCGTTTCCTTGTCATATCGGGTGATGTGTTGACTGATATCAATCTATCCGAGGTAATAAAGTTTCACGACGACAGGAACGCCCTATGCACTATCGCACTCAAGTCAGTGGAAAATCCCCTTGATTTTGGGATAGTGATTACCAGAGAGGACGGCTCTATCGAGCGCTTCCTCGAAAAACCCACCTGGGGACAGGTATTCAGCGATACCATCAACACCGGCATATACGTTATGGAACCGGAGATATTTGACTTCATCGAACGAGGACGCCCCGTCGACTTCTCTGGAGACGTATTCCCAAGGGTGCTGGAGAAGGGTAAACCCATCTATGGTGATGTAGTCGACGGATACTGGGAAGACGTGGGCACGCTGGAAGCATATCTCAGAGCGCACGAAGATGTCCTGGACCAACGAGTCAGTATCCAGATAGACGGGTTCTATCTACGACCGGGTGTATGGCTCGGAAAGGGTGCAGAGGTGGACCCAGAAGCTCAGATTGAAGGACCTGCAATCATCGGAGACTACTGCCGCATCGGGCCAGGAGCGAGAATCGGTAGGTACTGCACCCTCGGAACAAACGTCAAGATGGGAAGCGACACCTTCATCCAACACTCGGTAGTACATGACAATTCCTACCTGGCCAACCGTACCAGCATAGAAGGAGCCGTACTGGGTAAGGCATGTGACATCAGAGACGGTACACGAGTAGAAAACGGCGTGGTCATGGGGGAGGGTTGCACCATAGGATCAGACACCATAATTCGCTCAGGAGTGAAAATATATCCATATAAGACAGTAGAACAGGGTGCCATAGTAAACTCATCTATAGTATGGGAGACAAGAGGATCACGCATAATATTCGGGCGTGATGGTGTAAAGGGACTGGCCAATGTCGACATAAACCCGGAATTCGTCATTAGGCTATTTATGGCTTGGGCCAGCACGCTGGAAAAAGGAGCACGAATCACAGCTTCAAGGGATACCAGTAGAGCCGCTCGCGTACTGAAACGTGCAGCCATGGTAGGTTGCAATGCCGCAGGAATAACAGTGGACGATCTCGAAGTGGCAACTATACCTGTTACTCGCTTCATGATACAGTCTGCCTCTAACCAGGGTGGTTTCACCGTCAGGCTAGCCGAAGATGACAGACACTCTATCGTGATACACTTCTTTGACGAAGAAGGGCGCGATATAAGCGAATCGATACAGCGCAAGATAGAGAGGATGTATCACAGGGAAGATTTCAGAAGAGTCCCCGCGCCTGAAATTGGAGACATATCCTTTGTATCAAGGGCACTTGAACAGTACACAGAAAAATTGCTGAGTACCGTCGACATAGAAGCGATCACCTCCGCTAATTTCAAACTGGTCCTGGACTATTCCTTCGGTACCGCCAGTTTCCTGATGCCAAATATACTGGCCAAGCTGCAAGCCGATGTACTGGTGTCCAACCCCTATGGAGCAACCGCACCCGCCACCTCTACCGATAGATGGTCATCCCTGAAACGTGTATCTGACCTGGTAATGGCATCCGGAGCCCATCTTGGCGCGATAATAGATCCAGGGGGTGAAACATTAACAATCATAGATAATGGAGGAAATGTACTCACTGAAACACAGTCTCTCATGGTGTTACTGGATCTGGTCATTAAAACCTTCAATCATCCTCATGTGATGTTACCTCTTAGTGCACCTACAGAAGCACTGGAGGCATGCCAGAAGGCCGGGGTCAAACAAAGCTGGGTTAAATTATACTCAAATGACTATACCCATTCCCTTAAGGGAGAGAGTGTTACCTTTGTGGCCAACCATTCAAATGCTTACGCCTTCCCACATTTTATACCTGCCTATGACAGCGTATGTACATTGGTGAACTTGCTGGCCATGCTCGGAAGCACCCGCACCAGCTTATCGCAAATAGTATCAGAGCTGCCAGATATACAAATTGTACACGAAGAGTTGGCGACCCCCTCTGACCATAAGGGTATTGTCATGCGTTCACTCATCGAACAATCTTCCGAGCGAGATACGCTACTGATTGAAGGGATAAAAATCACTGAAGATAACGGATGGACATGGATACTACCTGACCCAGAAGGGCCTACTACTCATGTGTGGGTAGAGGCACCCACCCACACAGAGGCACGGGCTCGTGCACAGCAATACGCCTTCCGCATACGCCAGATGCTCCGGTAATATATAACTGGGATTGCATACTTGCGCTCGCCTCGCTGACATCCTTCCCATAGCTAAAGCCCTCCCCAAGCCCTCCCCATAGCTAAAGCCACGGTATTGTGGAATATGCCAGGTCAGTTAACTGTCCAGGTACCAGAGGATTGCAACAGGGCGGCTATATCACCGATCCCCTTTTTGCCCTCCACCTCAGCAACCTGGCGAGCTACCTCATAACCGTATTCAGGACGTTCTACAGATCTGAATATGCCAATAGGAGTCGGCTCATGCGGCCCTCTGGCAAGTCGAGAAAGCTCAAATGCCTGGCTTGGATTTTCCAGTGATTCATCGTGAATCAGTAATGCATCTTCTCCGACTTCTTCCACTCTCACCAAGTGAAGATGTCCATCATCACCCCTGGCTACTCCATACTCCCCATTCTGGCCGTAACGTATAGCCTGCCCGTGAACCAGAGGAATAAGGTAATCTGCCCTTCTGTCCTTTCCGGTGATATCGCTGAATACACCATCATTGTAGACATTGCAGTTCTGGTAAATCTCGACAAACGATGTACCCTTGTGTTCATGAGCACGCTTCAATACTTCCATCATATGATTACGATCCATATCATGGGTACGAGCAACATAAGTGGCCTCAGCTCCCAGTGCCAGAGATACAGGATTGAACGGCGTATCTATGGAGCCATATGGAGTGGACTTGGTAACTGAACCGACCTCTGATGTTGGCGAGTACTGACCCTTGGTAAGACCATAAATTTGGTTGTTAAACAACACAATATTCATATTTATATTGCGCCTCATGGCATGGATAAAATGATTACCACCAATCGACAAGGCATCACCGTCACCGGTAATTACCCATATATCCAGATCAGGCCTGGCAATTGCAAGGCCGCTCGCTAAAGCAGGAGCTCTACCATGTATGCTATGAATGCCATAGGTATTCATGTAATAGGGAAAGCGCGACGAGCATCCGATACCTGAAACAAACACGGTGGACTCTCTCCGAGCACCTATATCTGCCAGCATCGTCTGCATAGCAGCCAGAATGGTAAAATCGCCACAGCCGGGGCACCAACGAACTTCCTGATCGGATGCCCAATCCTTCCTGGAGGTAGCCTTACCGTTTGTCGTAGCAACATCAGTCATTATCTATCACATCCATTATTGCAGCTTCAATCTCTGCCGTCTTAAATGGTAGCCCCTGCACCTTTGAAATGGATTGGGCATCAACAAGATAGGCAGCCCTTAACATAGTACACAACTGCCCAGAGTTAATCTCGGGAACCAGGATCTTCCTGTAGTGACCCAGTACCTCACCGAGATTGGCAGGAAATGGATTCAGGTACATAAGATGAGCCATTGCAGCTTTCATACCTCTGGCCCGCACTCTCTTTACTCCCGCCATGACTGCAGAATAAGTAGAGCCCCAGCTCACCAACAAAACATCAGCCCCACCAGGACCATCTGGATCATTGAGTCCGACCGGAGGTATAGCCTTTGCAATAGCTTCTACCTTTGCCTGACGTAACTGGACCATCTTCTCATGGTTCAACGGATCGTAAGATACACTACCTGACCCGTCTTGATGCTCAAGCCCACCGACTCTGTGCTCCATACCCGGAGTTCCCGGTAATGCCCATTGCCTTGCAAAGGTCTCAGGATCACGTATGTATGGCCAGTAGGAAGGCTTACCTTCATCATCCACGTGATTGGGCTCCTCCAAGAAGTTGGGATCTATGGGCTCTATCCTGCTAACATCAGGAAGCGTCCAAGGCTCAGAGCTGTTAGCGATGTAACCGTCCGAGAGAAGGTAGACCGGTGTACGGTACTTGACCGCTATCCTGCACGCCTCTATCGCCGCTTCAAAAGCATGGCTTGGGGACATAGCAGCAACGACCGGGACCGGGCTTTCACCATGACGACCGTACACCACCGCCGAAAGATCAGACTGCTCAGTCTTGGTAGGTATACCGGTAGATGGACCTACTCTCTGAATATCCACTATGACCATAGGCAACTCCAGATGCGCTGCCAACCCTATAGTCTCAGCCTTGAGATCGATACCCGGCCCACTTGTAGTAGTGACTGCCAAGCTACCGCCAAACGCCGCTCCAAGTGCAGATCCGGCCCCCGCAATCTCATCTTCAGCCTGGAATGTCTTTACTCCGAACTCCTTCAGCTTTGCAAGCTCATGGAGTATGTCAGAAGCCGGAGTAATAGGATAAGAACCCAGGAAGAGTGGCATCTTGGCCAGCCTGGACGCGGCAATGAGGCCCCAGGCCAAAGCAGTATTCCCTGTGACGCTGGTGTAGGTGCCACTGCGGAATGTTGCCGGTGCCACCTCATATTGAGATTCGAATAGCTCGGCGGTTTCACCAAAATTATAGCCTGCCTTAAATGATCTGAGGTTGGCTTCCCTGACCAATTCATTCGATGCAAACCTCTTTTGGATCCAATCGATGGTCGGCTCTACCGGCCTTGTATACATCCAACTGACGAGTCCCAATGCAAAGAAATTCTTTGACCTCTCAGCATCACGTGGCTTTACGCCGGCATCCTTGCAGGCCTCCAAGGTGAGCTTGGTCATGGGAATCTTGTACACCCGGTATGAGCTGAGCTCATCGCCCTCCAGAGGATTCGAGCTATATCCAGCCTTGGAAAGCGACCTCTCGTCAAAGGCATCTACATTGGCCAGAATAACACCTCCAGGCGCCAGAGAGGAGAGATGCACCTTTAACGCAGCCGGATTCATGGCCACCAGCACATCTGGCTTATCACCTGGAGTCAAAATATCGTGATCAGAGAAGTGAATCTGGAAACTCGATACACCGGCAACAGTGCCGGCAGGGGCTCTTATCTCAGCCGGAAAGTCAGGCAGCGTAGCAAGGTCGTTTGGAATAAGCGACGTAACCACAGTGAACCTGTTACCGGCAAGCTGCATACCATCTCCAGAGTCGCCCGCAAATCGGATAACTACCTGATCGAGTTCCTTCATACTGTGCTGAGTAGTTGTTTCTATCACTATATTATTATTTTATATCCACATGCCGGGAGTAATGCCAATCCTATCGAAAATTACTGCGATTTTCTAGCAATGATATGAATGTCTATCTCGCTGTTCCCGGCCTCTTTCAACAGGCTTCGGATAATTGATCCCCGTCGCATCTCTTCAAGGCGTCCTCTTCCAGTAGATCCCAATACGATCTGGGTAATCTGGTTATCACGGGCAAACTCCACCATTGCCATGGCAGGATTATCCGAATTGAGTACTGTCCAAGTTCCTCCAAGATCGTGAGTCAGCTCTTCCAGTGCAGCCATACGGCTATCGTCACGCCGCAATCCGTCAGATGAGACTACGTGTACGGCATGCAGTTCGGCCTTTGATCTTGCCGCCATCCTGGCAGCCCTGCGCAATACATTGTCAGACCCAGGCGAACCAGTCACTCCTACCATAATGCGCTCTGCGGTATCCCACGGCATCCCTCCGCCACGACTCTTAAGGTAGGCAAGCATCTCCTCCTCGGTCTCATCCGCTACAAACCTCAATGCCAGTTCACGTAAGGCAGTAAGATTTTCACGCTTAAAGAAGTTGGACAGCGCCAGCGGAACTCGCTCCTTGGGGTATATGTTGCCATGCAACATTCTTCTGCGTAGTTGATCTGGCGAGGAATCCACCAGCTCCGTCTGGTCCGCTTTCCGCACTACCCAATCCGGCACGCGTTCTCGCACTTTTACACCTATCATCTGCTCCACTGCATCGGCGATACTTTCGAGATGCTGTATATTCACGGTAGTAATAACAGATATGCCGGCATCAAGCAGCTGCATTACGTCTTGCCATCGTTTCTCGTGGATGCCCGATCCAGGTACATTGGTGTGTGCCAGTTCGTCGATGAGCGCCACTTTCGGAGATCGTTTCAAGATGGCATCTGTATCCATCTCGTAGAGTTGTTTCCCTCTGTACTCGACCATCTTGGGTGGTACTACTTCAAGGTCATCCATCAATGCGGCAGTTCTTTCCCGTCCATGGGTCTCGACGAACCCTATGACGACGTCAGATCCTCTCATCCTGCGCCTGGTGCCTTCGTCCAACATGGCACAGGTCTTGCCGACCCCAGGTGCGGCACCGAGGTATACACGAAAGGATCCTGCCGGTGCCACTTCAATCTTCTCGGGATCAAAAACAGGAGATGCAGTATTGATGAGTGATGCTATGTCTTCACCACCACCTATCTCGTATTCAATTTCGGCTGCTTCGTTCTCACCTCCTACATGAGTCGTTTCGTCAGGGTGATATTCAGTTTCAGCTGTTTCATCCATGTCAACAACTATAGCCGTACCTACTCCGGTCATCATGGAACAAAACGGTACCCTATACCCGGTTCGGTATGGAAATATCTCGGCCTACTCGGGTCCGGCTCTAATTTGTGGCGAACCTGGGTCATGAACACCCTCAAGTAGTTGGTTTCTCTGTCGTACCCATCACCCCACACCTCTTTCAATAATTGCCGTTGCGATACAATGCACCCGTGGTTGCGAGCGAGCATCTCGACTATTTTCCACTGTGTCGGAGTAAGTCTGATATGGCCGCCGGAGCGATCGCGTACCTCCATAGCTGCCAGATCAATCACGAAGTGCTCAGTTTCGACGCATCCGAGGGGTTCTTGCAGAGATACAGCACGCCTCAATAGTGCACGCATCCTTGCCAGCAATTCGTTTATCGCAAACGGCTTTGTTACATAATCGTCAGCACCATAATCCAGAGCTGAAACTTTATCCCCTTCCGAATCACGCGCTGAGAGCACAAGCACCGGAACACTCGACCATGCACGAATAGCAGCCAGCACCTGCAGTCCATCAGTATCGGGCAATCCCAAATCTAAAATAATCAAATCCGGGTGCCTGGAAGCTGCCAACGCAATCGCCTCATCTCCGCTACCGGCAAGATCCAGCTGGTAACCATGTGCCCTCAGGGTAATGCCTAAGGCCTTTAGAAAAGAGGTCTCATCGTCGACCAGAAGCACCCGCTGGCCGGAACCTGCTGCAATGCCTGCTACAGAGCCTGCGGCGGAGACTGAGGCGTCCTGCACACCAAACTCGCCTACCGGAGTATTCATTCTGTAGTTACCTGCCGTAATGTGGGTGCAGTGTCTCTTGATTGATTTCTTGATTGAGATACAGTCTCTCTTGATGTGGGAGTATATCCCAATTGGGACAGCTCTTCCGACGCAGGAAGGACGATCTCGACAGTGCAACCACCCCCAGGTGTATCGTGTAACGATACTACTCCATGCATAGACTCCACAAAGCCACGGACTACCGCCAATCCCAAGCCTACTCCCGTCCCATTGGGTACATCACTGAGCCGCTGAAATGGTTTGAATACCTCATCTCGCTTCTTGGGGATGATACCGGGGCCAAAATCCACCACGCGAATATATCCCTCTCCACCAGAAACTCCAGCCTCAAGCAGCACCTTACTGTCATGCCCTGAATATGAAAGGGCATTTTGTAACAGGTTTGCTATTACTCTTTCCAGCAAGACAGGATCGGCCATAATACCCTGAGCGTTACTACTCACCTTGAACTCCACTCTCCCGGGATCGTCCTTCAGGTAATCCATCACTCCTGGCAATATATCGTCCAATGCAACAGGTATGATATCCACATTGAGAGAGCCGGTTTGCAGGCGACTCATATCAAGCAGGTTTCTCACCAGCATATCCAACCTGTCGGTCTCTGCGTCAATAGTCAATAACAGCTCTTTCACTATTTCTGGGTTGCCTAGCGTACCCAAGTCAAGCAAGCTTGTCGCAGCTGCTTTGATCGACGCCAGTGGGGTACGTAGATCATGCGACACTGAGGATAATAGCGCAGAGCGGAACTTATCACCCTCCTCTACCAACTTCATCTTTGATCTGTCGAGTACCCTGTCGCGCTTCTCTACAGCAAGCCCAAGCAGCGTACACATTGCATGCAGGAAGGGTTGAACGGAGTCGTCTATACGGTCTGCTGCCATACACACATATCTACCGTTTCCAATGGGGATTGCTACAGAACTACTGTCGGGTGAATCCGGGGCATCACCCCATCGTACGGCGGATTCATACCCTCCACCATCTTCTACGACTACCGACACACCATGAATAGGTAGAGTATTCCTGAACAGCCACATAGCAGACGGTACCGGATCGTCATTTTCCAGCAAGATCGCCGATGCGCCAGCCAGGATTCTCACCTGCTCTGATACATCTGGCAACGTTGATGGGCGTCTAGTCAGCGAGAAGAATGGACGCTTTGACAAGCGACGATGAGTCTCCCCCGTTGTACTCGGATGCCGCCTTCCCTCTCTGTCAATAGCGGGGTGCTGGCTGTCATCGTCGCCAGTGCCGGGAGATATGACCATCACGTCCACCTCTCCAGCACAGCTGCGAATCAGATCGTTTATTACCGAGCCAAATAACGCCTCTGAAATACGTGATCTGCGACTGGTACCGAGAACCAACCTCGTTGCACGCTGTACCCGTACAAAGTTGGCCAGAGCACTTGAAACATCGGAACCCGCGATTTCATGACAGGAACCACCCAGTCTAATGGTCAGTTCCTTGAACGATTCAAGCCTATCTATGGATCTGCTCTTTACACCATCGTCTCGTGATACATGTACAGCTACCAGTTCGCCGTTCGACCTTGATGCCATCCTTGCTGCTCTCCGAATAAGTCGATCGCCACCACTTGCACCGGTAACCGCAACTACCACCCTCTCCTTACCCTGAAAGCCTCCATAAAGAGAGTCTCCTTCGGCATATCTCCTGACATACTCATCTACCCTATCAGCTACCCATAACAGCGCCAACTCTCGCAATGCAGCAAGACGCGTAGGGCGAAAATACCCAGCAAGCGATATATCAATATCCTCCGCAGGGAATATGTTGCCATGAGCAAGACGCCTGACCAACGCCTGCGGCGTCATATCTATCAACTCTACCTGGTCGGCAGAGCGAACAACTTTATCTGGTATAAGACTGTCGGGCATCGTACCGGTAATCTTGAATACCATATCAGCCAGCGATTCAAGACGATCCACGTTCAGGGTAGTGATCACGTCTATGCCGGATTCAAGTAATACTTCGACATCCTGCCAGCGCGATACCCTCTCGCATCCAGATGGATTGGCATCAGCCAGGTCATCCACAAGAACTACCTCCGGTGATTCTTCAATAATAGCAAGAACGTCCATGGCCTCATCCATCCCATCATGACGACTATACAAATAGCTACCCTGTCCCTGTTGCGCATGATCGTCTACATGATTTTCTGTGCCCATGCAGCCTTCTGTACCTCTATAAGCTTCTGCGTCTCTACGGGATTTATTGATACACAGAGGAGGAATCACCCGCAGTCCTTTAATCTGTGCTTCTGTAGCCGGACGATGACGAGCATTGATCCAGCCAGCAACTACGCGAGTACCACGTTCCTGCCTACGACGACCCTCGTTAAGCATCGCATAGGTCTTTCCGACACCTGGAGCAGCTCCGAAATATATTCGCAACTCTCCTCTAGCGACATGAGGTGAAGCCATAATAAAATTTTAGTATATATGCGATTAGCACGCTTTCGCGTTGCTCCAGCACGCTCTTCCCCCTCCGCCTTGCCCTGCTCGCCCGAATGAACGGCTCCCTGATCCAACCTGCCTATCCGCTGAGTCTCTAAATTAATTACTCGTCTATTGCGGCAAGGACGCTATCAGGGATGTCAAAGTTGGACCACACATTTTGAACATCATCATGATCATCCAGAGCCTCTATAAGTTTGATGACCTTTCTGGCATCACTCTCATCTTCAATACTGATGGCATTGGAAGCTACCAGCGCCAACTCGTTTGAGTTTATTTCGATATTTGCGCTATCCAGCGCCTTGATCGTAGCTTGGAGTTGCGCAGGCTGGCATGTAACCAGCCAGCCATCATCGTCCTTTACTACGTCTTCGGCACCTGCATCCAACACTGCCATCATGACCGCATCTTCGTCGACAGATCCGTCTACGTATATCTGGCCAACTCTGTCAAACTGCCACAATACCGAACCCGGTTCAGCCATGGATCCTCCGTTCCTACCAAAAATGCTTCGTATGTCTGCACCGGTACGGTTCTTATTGTCCGTAAGACACTCCACAACAATGGCAACACCACCATGACCATAGCCCTCATATGATATTGCCTCATAGTGCACCCCCTCCAACTCGCCGGTTCCCCGCTTTATGGCCCTCTCAATGGTATCCATGGGGACAGAGGCGGCTCGGGCTTTCTCGTACATCGTTCTCAGGGTAGCGTTCACATCTACGTCTCCCCCACCTTCACGGGCAGCTACCTCTATCTGGCGAATCAACTTTGCGAATAGCTTACCGCGAGCCTTGTCCACGGCAGCCTTGCGATGCTTGGTGGTTGCCCACTTGGAATGCCCCGACATACTAGTAAATATACCTTACCTTTCTTAACGATTTATTACCATTGGATTCTACTACGTTTCACCTGATCAACAAAGATCGAGTGTACCCTCCTATCCGGCGTCAACTCAGGATGGAATGTACATGCCAATATTGGCCCCTGCCTGCACATTACCACATCCACACTATCACGGCCAGCTCTGCCCTCGTCCGCTATACCCTCACCAATGATCCGTTCATTATCTTGTCCATCACCACTTCCCCTCCAGCCGATCTCTTGTAGCCCGCCGACTTTCTGCAGGTCAGCTGCGGCACCCCCTGCCTGGTATGAGTAATCAAGATGCCGAGGTCGAGTTGCGGAAGGTAGAGGGTGGGAAGGTATCGTTGCAAGTACTTCCACGTCCGGGCCGACTTTCAGTATACGTGGTGCCCTGATGAAAACTGCATGAAAACTGCCCGTATAAAGCGGGATGTCTGTCTCGAATGACTGGAGTTGCCTACCATACCCGTTCCGTTCGATAGACACATCCAACGCCCCGAATGATATCTGATCGTCGCGTCCATCCACGATCTCCCTGGATAGCATGATCACTCCAGCACATGTAGCCAGCACAGGAAGCCCACTTTCCAGTAGCTCTATCAACGGCGCATACAGCCCGGAAGATTGAACAAGAAGCGACATAACGGTCGACTCTCCACCGGGGATAATCAATCCTTCTATACCATCCAAATCTGATGGATTTCTAATGTACCTTGCGTCTACAGAAAGATCACTAAGGGCTGAAGCGTGTGCAAAGAAATCGCCCTGCAATGCCAGAATGCCAACCAACACAGAGACTCAGCCTACTACCAGCCTCTTTCTGCGAGCCTATCTCCGTAAGATTTATCATCAAGACCACGCATAGCCTCTCCCAATCCCTTCGATACCCTACCAACCAGCTCTGCATCATCATAATGTACGCAGGCTTCCACAATGGCTCGTGCCCTCTCGGAAGGATTGTCACTCTTGAATATACCTGAGCCAACAAAGATAGATTCAGCTCCCAACTGCCTTACCAACGATGCATCGGCAGGCGTAGCGATACCTCCTGCACAGAATAGCGGTACAGGCAACCATCCAGTCTCGGCCACCATCTTGACCAACTCGTAGGGTGCCCCAAGAGATTTTGCCCAGGCGTACAGTTCGGCAGGATCTGCGCTTGCTATCCTCTTAATATCTCCGACAATTGATCGCAGGTGATACACGGCTTCGACTATATTGCCGGTACCAGCCTCACCCTTTGACCTGATCAAAGCTGCACCCTCAGATATCCGTCTCAATGCCTCGCCCAGATCTGTTGCACCACATACAAAAGGAACATCAAACTGCCACTTATCTATATGATTCTCACGATCAGCCGGTGTAAGCACCTCGCTCTCGTCTATATAGTCGACACCAATGGACTGTAATACCTGAGCTTCAGCAAAATGACCTATACGGGCTTTTGCCATTACTGGAATCGTTACGACTTCCTCGATTTCGAGGATAAGAGCAGGATCACTCATCCTGGCCACTCCACCCTGTGCCCTAATATCAGCTGGCACTCGCTCAAGCGCCATTACCGCCACAGCCCCGGCATCCTCAGCAATCTTGGCATGCTCGGGAGTCACTACATCCATGATGACTCCTCCCTTTAACATTTCGGCAAGGCCGCGCTTTACCTGAAAGGTGCCTGTATGGTGCGCAGTGTTCAAATCATCTACCATACCTACTATGCTACCACTCAGAGCCATTCCTCGATACACACCGTGTTGTTGCAGGAAAAACCTACCGAACATTTACAGGATAGAGACTGGCGGATCAGCACAATCAGTAGAGTTCCTGAAGTGCCGACATCCTCACATAGGGATGATCGACATTACCTAATTGGGTCATATCATCAGGCCGTTCCCCCAGCGGCACCGTCCAAAGGTACTTCGTCGCTCTCCCGGCAGCTCTTTTTAAGAGTATTGATCTCTCTGCAGTATCTGACATAAGTTTCAATGCCGAGTATAACGAAGGTGGATGGCGAGTAAGTGATACAGCTCTTATATCAGCTGGCATCTCACGACCCTTGCCAGAAATTCGGTAAACCACCTTCGATATACCAGGGAGTACTACGACCAGTGGCAATGCAATGAACGCAGCAAGGGTACCGACAGTGGCCTCCCTGGAGCGTAAATGCAGTATCTCGTGAGCCATAGCCGCTTCTATCTCAAGCGAATCAAGCGTACCAGCAAAGGCACCAGTAAAGACAAGCGACATATACTTTTGTGATGTACCGATAGACAGCGTATTGATGCTTGGATCGTCGACTACATAGAGATGAGGCAACTCAATGCCGACAGAATCACATATGCCCTTAATGACGGTCATTACGTGCTGGTACTGCCCGCTGCCTACCGGTACGCAACCGAGACTCTTAAGCAGCCACGAAGTAGATCTATTCCACAAAAAGAACGCACCGGCAACCACTACACATACTCCAACAGCGGTGCCAATTATCCAGTTGCCCGTAACCAGTCCCAATAATGCAGCAGGCACAGCGGGAGCACCACAACAAAGTATTACGATCTTGGCATCGACTACCCGATGATTCTTGGCAGATGCATCCCAGGGTGAGGTCGTACTATGTGGGAGTACGGGAGCCTTCTGCTGCGTACCTTGTGGGCGACGGTTATTCTTATTTCGATAATTCTTCCGGTATCCTTCGGCCATAACCTTTCCTAGTATAGTGTCCCGCAAATAACCATGGTTTCCACCAACTAGATGACATCCATGGAAACGTTCTTATCCTCAACGTACCTACCAGCTTCACCTTCTTCCTCTACCTTACTAGATGACTCCCCTGACCAGCCGGATAATGTCATGCCATTTGTAATACTATTAGAAGACACTACACTAATAATATATCAATAAATCAGGCAAATATATTATATAACCTATCGCCTGGAGCGCGATGCCACATTTTCATATATATCCACATAAGAAAGGGCAAGAGCATGCATGGAATACTCGGAAGCATGTCTTCGAGCACGACTCAAGTCCTCTAAGGAGGCTGGAGGCTTACCGTTTTGAACTGCATCCAGAGCAAGCGCCAATCCCTCAGAGAGCAGCCTGGCATTTCCGGGTGGTACCAGAATACCATAATCACCGATTACAGCCCTGTATCCAGGTATATCGCTTGCAACAATTAACGTAGATGCTGCCATTGCCTCCAGCGGTACCATGCCAAACGATTCTCCCCCCAGCGATGGAGCACACAGGATATCGGCTACGGCAATGCGATAGGCAAGCTCCTCGTCATCTACCGCACCCAGCCAGACAACCCCCGAATCATCTCCGTAGGTAGATCGGAGCCCGATTGTCTCGGGACCTTCGCCTATTACCCACAAGACCGGCCTACTTGGTAGATTAGAGATGTCTTTGAAAGCTTCCAGCAATATATGCAATCCCTTACGCTTTTCATGTCTGCCTGCAAAGACTATTACGGGTGAAGTTGGGCTTATAGCGCTGGACGATCCTGCTGGACTACCGGCAGAACCCGCCGTCACACCGGCAGAACCCGCCGCACTACCAGATGACCTTATGGCGACATCTGGCATATCATTCCTGTAGGGAGCGCTGTGGGCTCCCGTAAAGCGCCTGATATCAATACCATTCCATAAAATCTTGATAGTGCGATCAGCGCGGCCATCTTCTGTGCTCTTGCCATTTGGAAGGTAGCCCTTCCCCAACGCAACACATGCCGTCTGCGCAGCCTCGTATGATACCGCACATAGGCTATCGATCCTGGAAGCCCCGTAACGAGCTATCGGTGCCAGTACTCGATATGGAAGTCCTGCACCCGCTCTGTGAAAAGTCCCCACCATCGGCAATTTACACGCCAACATGCACGCATATCCGATCCCGGGAGCAAAAGGTTCGTGGATATGTACAATATCATAGCCTCTCCGATCGATAGAGCGAAGACCCTTCACCCACGATCCCGGTGATATGTCTACCGGTGCAATCGACCCGTTAGCCTTCAGCGGTATGCTTCTACCGACAATTTCTATTATTCCGGGTCTGAGCATATTGCGATCGTTCAAATCGGTGGACAATTTACCAAATTGTTCCCTGGCTACATACTTGGTGCCACCCTTACCCACTCCTCTTGCAGGTGCCATTATGCATACATCTATCGACATCTCTAGGAATTCCCTGGCCAACCCCATTACCTGCCCCTGTACGCCACCGGGAACATCCAGAGCGTAAGGACAAAGAAGCGCTACTCGCAAGACCCAGCGCTCTCCCTGCAATACTGCATAGAACCTTCACTTTCACCATGCATACTCAGTTTGACTTCCTCCCTACGGATAAAATCGACGGTCTGCGCTCTCCATTCAACCATCATAATTCCTTCTACGATATATCCTTTTACGATATCCAATTGCGGCTGAATATGTACCACTGATCCGGAGCCCTACGAATAAGCGACTCCAACCTGTAGATAATCTCCTGCGTGTATGCCGATACATCCTTGCGCAAATTGCCGGTGGGATTGTACTCCACCGGAGCAGATATCGTCGCTATATGCATACCATCAGGTCCTTGATACACCACCGCTGGCAGCACCGAGGCGCCTGTTCTGAGCGACAGCAATGCAGGACCTGGTGGCAATAATGCCCTATCCCCAAACAGATCTACCTCTACCCCCTGCCCAGTAACATCCCTATCGCAGATCAAGCCCACTAAGCCGCCATCGTGCAACTTGGATGACAGTTTTCCGGCGGCACCCTTATCGAGTGGAATAACGGTGATACCCATAGCCTCTCTCGAGGAGCTGAACCAATCGAAAAGCTTTGGAGGATCCAGCACCTCAGCCACTGCGGCAAGTGGCATATCCTGGCGAAATAACCAAGCACCTCCCCACTCCCAGCTTCCCATGTGTGCCAGGGCAAGGATCACACCATTCCCCTGCCGGTAGGCATCGACCAAATAGCTCATACCGGAATCTACCATCATCCTGGAATCTATATCATATCCACTCATGCGATTAAGTCGTATCCCGTCCACCCAGTAACGTGCATACGATCCGGATACTCTTGTACTCCATGACCTGATCTCTCTCTCGGAAAGCCCGTCACCCAGTACTCTGCGAATAGCCTCTTCGTAGTGGAATCTGTAATCTACATTTCGCCTCATCACCAAGCGCGAGACCAAAGATGCCACAAAAATTGCGACTGGCTCAGGCATGAGCTGCAATACAGTGGCGATACCACGGTAGGTAAGATACTTCAGTTCAGGATGCACTCGAGTTCATGACACAATCGGCTGAACAGACAAGCTTATCGAGTCGCTTTTGACGATGTACGCCATGCCTTGATCTTGCCTACCTGCGATCTCCATTCGCCATTACGCCGCATCCTCCTATCCTCTCTCTTCACTCTATGGCTCTCTTTGGCTGCCCTCCTACGATCCAGCCGTTCAATACGCCATGCTCTAAGCCTCTCCTCAATAGGCTCTCGCTGGTGCAGGGTGGAAGTCGATTGCAACGCTCTGGACCCCGGCAGCCAACCAACCTTGCGTGACCTCATGGCCACAGCAGAAACCATGGTCTCTGTAGAAGCATCATCTGTAGAAGCAGCAGATATCCATACCCGTCTAAACCTACCAATTGCGGTAATGCTGACCAGTCCAAGAAACACCCAGAGCACCGGGACAAGACCCTGTGGCGAGAGGAAAGCTGCACCAAGCAGTATAAAACGCTCTGCCCTTTCCATCAATCCACCTTTGGCGGATATGCCCAGAGATTCCGCTTTTGATCTCTGGTAAGAGATGAGATAGGTCACAGACAAGATGGCAACAGGCAGCAGGGCAAGCTCACCCTCATGCGCTCGTATCAGATACCATGCGACACCTGAAAACATAAGGGCATCGGATACGCGGTCAGATACCGAATCGAGAAACGCTCCCCGCACGGAAGCGCTTGAGGAAGCTTTTGCCACAGGGCCATCAAACAGGTCAGGAAGACCAGCCAAAAAGAGCAACGGTATCCCCCAAATGAGGTGACCGCTACCTACGACTACAGCAAGTACCGCCGACATAGCTAATCCGAACAGCGTCAAATGATTGGCTTTGACGCCAAGCCTGACCAGGAATTTCCCGACAGGTTTGGTAGATTTATCTACACCCTTACGCCACCGACCATCAAGCATTGCATATCCTTACTATTTCCAACATAGCTTTACTGATAGTATAGCCCATTCTTGCAGGATATGCCAATCGAACACTGTGAGAATCTCGCGTGTTCAGACATGATTGACCATACTGCTGGCAAAGCCTGCCCAGAACGCGTAGCATAGATGAGTGAAGCAACCTAGAAAGGGAGGTGCCTAATGGAAGGATATCAGCCCAGCAGGATACGCAACATTGCGTTGGTCGGACATAACGGTAGCGGCAAGACGACTCTCTGCGAGTCTCTGCTCTTTGCCAATGGAGCAATACCCAAAAAGGGATCAGTCGATGCTGGCAACTCCGTATGTGACTTTGAGCCCGAAGAGGTGAACCACCATATGTCCATATCAATGGCACTTGCACCGTTCCTCTCCGAACAGGTAAAAATAAACGTAATCGACTGTCCGGGGTATGTTGATTTCTTTGAAGAAGTACGGACCGCTCTCTCTGTGGTGGATCTTGCCGTAGTGGTGATATCCGGAGTAGAGGGCATGGAGCCGCAGACCCGAGAGATATGGGATTATCTGAACTCATTACGCCTGCCAAGAATGGTATTTGTGAATAAACTTGATCGAGACAATTCCGACTTCAACCGTGTCCTGGATCAGGCAAGTACGGAATTGGGTGAGGGCATCCTCCCTGTCCAGTTCCCCGCAGGCGTAGCCTCTGGTCTCAAGGGAATAGTCGATCTCTCCAGCAATACATATTTCGACTACGAACAGAGCCCGCCGACAGCAAAAGATATACCGGCAGAGATGGAAATCGTTACCGGTAGTATGCGAGAAAAGTTCATCGAAGGAACCGTTGTAGCTGATGACGATCTAATGGAAAGATACTTAGAAGGTACCCTACCCGACCAGGAATCACTTTCCAAAACACTTTCCAAAGCAGTTTCTGGCTGCAATATATTCCCTGTACTGTGTGGCTCGGCTGCAAATAACATAGGAATTGACCTGCTTACAAAAGCCATTGTAAGGATAGCTCCTCCACCAGATTCAAGACCCGGCCCCATGGCCATAGCCGGTAATACCGAGGTGAAAATACCATGTGATCCCAAGGACAAAGAGGTGTTAAGAGTATTCAAGACCTTTAGCGATCCTTACGTAGGAAAGATCTCAATGATGAAGGTACTGTCAGGCACCGTCAGACCAGATTCGACGTTGATCAACTCCACCAAGCATACCGAAGAACGTCTTCATGTCATAGAACTGTTACGAGGTAAGCACTCTGAGCCTATTACGGAAGCTATGGCGGGTGACATCCTGGCAGTCCCCAAACTGGCCGGCACCTCCACATTTGATACCCTGAGTGCCAAGGGATTCCCGATCACAGTCGAATCACCTCCTATGGGATATGCCAATTACGCTGTTGCGATAGAACCGCGCACAAAGGACGACGAGGACAAACTAATGACCGCTCTCCATAAGCTACAAGATGAAGACATAGCACTTCGAGTAGAACGGGTAGATGAGACACACCAGACATTACTGTGGGCAATGGGAGATACTCATATTCACGTGTTGCTTGAACGCCTGGCACGTAAGAATAGCGTAGAGGTATCTGTAACCGAAATAGCCATTCCGTATCGTGAGACCATCACGCGCCAAGCGGAGGCTGAGGGGAAATATAAGAAGCAGACCGGCGGGCATGGTCAGTACGGAGTAGCCAATATACGCATTGAGCCACTGGAACGAGGCGGAGGCTTCGTCTTCAGTGACAAAGTGGTAGGTGGCGCTATTCCCAAGCAATACATACCGGCAGTACAAAAGGGCATAGAGGAGTCGATGATGCAGGGAGGAGTTTATGGATACCCGGTGGTAGACGTACACGTAATTTGCTATGACGGCAAGTACCATCCCGTAGACTCATCCGAACTTAGCTTCAAGATGGCAGGAGCACTGGCATTCAGGGAAGCACTGGCCAATGCCGGACCTGTAATGCTGGAGCCCATCTCCAAAATTCAGGTAAGTGTCCCTGAAGCCCTCCAGGGAGACATACTTGGCGACCTGAGCGCCAGGCGTGGACATGTACAGGGATCAGAGCCGGGGTCACTTGATGGTATCGCCAGCCATATGACAACGATAACTGCTTTTGTACCTACATCCGAGATAACACGATATGCACTTGATCTCAGGTCAAT
>JAMCPC010000013.1:6219-19430 GCA_023379725.1 Actinomycetota bacterium | reverse complement strand
GCTCAGCTCCTCGCCGAGCAGGCGAAAGACGATCAACTACTACTCGGCTATTTGGCGAACCAATTGGGATCTGCATGGCCTGAAGCCGTACAGGTGAAAAAGGCTGGCTTAATGGGTCGTGGTGCCATATCCGAGGTGGTCGTCATCTTGGAAGAGGAGCAGTTTTCTATTTCCAAACAGCATGGACGGCTTGTACCTACCGTTGCGAAGGTGATGGGTGGTATTGCCATACGCCATGACACGATTACGGTGGCTGAGTGGACTGAACGGCTGGCTGAGCGTCTGTCCGGGGAAGCGGATAAGTCAGAAGAGGCCAGGCAGGCACTCCTTCGTCTGGTGACCTGATATTTGTTTGGCGGAAATTCATGGTTATCTAGAGGCTCAGCGGATAGGTACCTCGGGCTTGCCGCCCTCCAGATTTCGCCCCTGACTTGCCGGATAACGTCACGCTATTTACGGGACAGGCCACTAGGTCAACAGCAGGGACTTTTGACTTATGCTCTTAGATACCCAGCAACTCCAGAGCAACCTTGGCACCCAGGTAGCCGGGGCCTCCCAGAATCATACCACCAGGGTATACTGAAGCACCTGCCACCAGCAGGCCGGGTACCGGAGTCTCTATCTGGGAGCACAGGTCGTTCGGTCTGAAGTATCCCAGTTGGAGGGGGGTATAAGCGCCATGCTTTATGGAGCCACGCTTCATGGTCGTCAGGCGTTGCTCAATATCGACCGGAGTACATGTTCGTTGCACTATTACGTCTTCCAGATCGGCATACTCGCGTAGTAGATTAAGGCATGATTCAGCGTATGTGGGTGTAATCTCAGTCCATGGCGACGAGTATGGTGCAACCGACTCAATGCGCACCGTGTTGTATCCATCAGATGCTTGAGTGGGATCGAATTTGGTTGGTACGGTTACATGGATCCATCCAGCATGATCTGATTCTCCGCTGTCCACGGCGGCCAGGTGGGAGTGCAGGTCTTCTTCGGTGGACAGTCCCATGAATGCCACCAGGGCATTGTCTACCCTTGTATCCTGCAACTTATAGCTTAAGTCACCCCGTATACCCAGATGCAATCCAAACAGGCTACGCTGTTCCCATTCCCATCCAGATACTGCAGATCGCAGCGAGTCGTCCAAGTGCTCTTCTCCGAGCAAATCTATAAACGTCTGTTCGGGGTTTAGTGTAGAGATCACCAGTGGAGCCCGGAAGGTATCTCCGGCGACTGTCTTTACTCCCACTACCGTGCCATCTTCTACTATCAGTGATGATGCAGGGCAGGCATCGCGTACTATTCCACCAGCATGAACGAAGGAACGGTATATAGCTGATGACATCCGGTGTGATCCACCCTTTACCAGGGCGGCATTTAGCATGCGACAGAGGTAGAGTGGATAGAGAAAACCAAGGGGTTCATTTAGATCCAGTCCCCACATGGCAGGAAAGCTCAAAAGTGCCATTCTTACGTGCGTATTTTCGAAGCCATAGTCATCCAGAATATCTACAAACGACATCTCTGAGATTCGTGCCATCTCTTGACCTGCCTCGTTCTGTTCCATCAGTTCAAGCTGTTCCAGCGGAGGCATAGGTAACTCGTAGGTAAGCGGTATGAGATACTGTTCAAGCATTGGCTGGAAGTCATTCCACATATTCATGTAGCAATCAGCGTCGTAACTTGAGAACTTCGCTATCTCTTCAGCGGTAGCGGTAGCGTCATTACTGAATATCAGTGAACGGTTGTCAGGGAGCAGGAATGCCGCTCCATATGGTGGTACGACATACCTTAGCCCGTAGTTGGGGAGGTCCAGATCTTTGTAAGCGGGCATGACATCGGCCATCAAGTGATATACGGCATGGAGATTGAAACGGAATCCAAAGTATTCATCCGTATTCAGCCCTCCACCTGTTTCTATGCGTCTTTCCAGCAAGAGCACATGCGCACCTGCTCGGGCAAGGTACGATGCAGCAATCAGCCCGTTTGGACCTCCTCCGATAATAATGGCATCGTAATCGTGCTGTACATCAGAGGACATCATTTTCCTCCCGTATTCTGCTTGAGCCAACGTGGTGCCACCCCTCTGTTTTGTGGAATGGATCCCATGTTTGCAAGGCACCAGTCGAATGCCTGAGCCTTCCACAGGTCTGTGCTGAAGGTTCCCATGTCTTGAGCTATCTCTACTGCCGCTAGATAGCCGGAGGTTAGCCAGGTAGTTCCTCCGGGGTGGATGGAGTTGGATAGGTACAAGTTGGGAATAAACGTCCGTGATGCCGATTCCTGCTGGATTAGCCCCGGTATGGGTCTATTGTAGAATACCTGCTCAGGTAGCATCGAACCTCCTATCCAATTGCCTCTAACTGCCGATGGATTGTTGCGTTCCTGATCAGGTGGTGTCATCACGAATCTCTCTAAGATCAGATCTTTGAATCCGGGGGCATAGAGTTCGTAGGCATCAGTTACTTCGTCAGCTAATTGATCGGCTATTTCAGGCCATGCTTCCCAACCTCCGATTGACTTGCCATGCCATTTTCTGGGTGCCGGCGGGACATCCAACCATACAAATGATGTATGCATGGAGGGAGGAGCCTGTGTCGGGTCGGCTCTGGTCGGCACAAACCAGTTACCTGCTATAGTATCGTCAATTACTCCTGATATGAGATTAACGCCGAATCGGCGCAATTCCTCCATAGTGTCACCACCGAAAAACCCCATAAAGCTACGTTGTATGCCTGGGGCGTGTGTGGCGGAGGCGAATTCAGGATCACCGGAGAGGGCGTAATATACGCCGAACAGAACCTGTTCGTCGTAGCTGAAGGCTCTAATCTTGTTTGCCCAGGATGGACCTATTATGTCTTCGCCGAGCAGTCTGATGAAGGTCGGAGCTACGGTCAAATTGGACAGTACTGTTTTTGCCCTGATCTCGACATCTCCCAGTAGGCTGTCCGGGTGTAGGTGTATGCCCACTGCCTTACCGTCTTCGACGATGATCTTGTCCACGGCGCTACTCGTCCATATCTCGCCACCGTTGTCCACGACTGATCTGACCAGGGCATGAGTGAGCGCATGTGAACCGCCTGTGGCTTGATGTACTGGGAACAGTGTACCGGTGAAGGAGCCCAGAAGAAGAGATCCCATGACTCCTATCTTCCTGTGGATGGGTGCTATGCCTCCTATCCATGAGAGTGATGCCAGGGTGGTCTTCAACTCCTCTGACTCGAAAATTAGGTCTAATGCCTCGAACCCGGTCATTCCCTGAAACTCGAATGGGTCGACCTTCAGATCCATCAGATTAAGCATTGTTTCGACCAGCAACACAGAGTTGTTCAATTCTGCCGATGGTGGTCTGGTAAAAAAGAGTTTCATCTGCTCAAGAAGATCGTTCCAGTGCTCCATGAAGAATGCTGCACTGCGTTGGAGCAATTCAGCATCATGGGCCGATGCGGAGCTGATGCTTTCGAGCGTAGTGAGAGGATCTGGAGAGAGCAGGCAGTTGCGACCGCCGAGAAACTCTTTTGCGTACGCCACATCCGTGCCCACGAGTTCCAATCCGTGTCCTGGAAGATCCAGGTCTTCCATCGCCGGGCTCATACCACATATCAGCCATGTTGCATGCAGGTTGTGCCAGAAGCCGGGTGTACCCAGTTCTATGCTGTCGCAATGTGCTCCACACTGTCCCTTGCGCTCGAAGACTCCGACCTTGAGACCCGACTTTGCCAGGTAGGCAGCCGCGGTTAGCCCGTTTATACCCCCTCCTATAACTATTACATCGTAGTCCATTAGCTGATTCCTATTGCGTTGCCCGTGGTCTTGTTGCTGTTCCCAACGACCTTGGAAACACTGTCGATAGTCGTATCATTAGTCGAAGTGGTATCGACATCGGGACCTGCAGCAGTATTGCCAGCGGAGTCATCACCGTCATCAGAGTCGTCAGTGACAGTAGTAGTAGATCTGGATCTGGCTATGGTGGTGGTTCTGGCTATGGAAGCGGTAGGTACAGTACCAGAGTCTGCCCTATCGGATACCTGGCGATTGATGCGAGGCCTGTCCATTACGTGGGAATGAGCTGTCCTTACTCGTTCCTCCAGCCCTTCAGGTACTTTGAAGTGGCGCCTTTTCCAGATGGTTGCTATGGCTGTGAATATCCTTCGTATAACCATTCTTCGGACAGGTTTGGAGAGTGCTACATTTACCAGGCCAGGTATATCCTCTTGCTCAATGTGAACCCTGAACTCCCAACTCACCGGTTGTTCGGTTACTCCAAAGATCTCTATACCACCGTCCTCTGAGCCGCGTATGGCATAGTGTGTGAAGTCCATGATAAGTTCTCTACGACCCAATCCTCGTGACCATAATTTCATGAGCTATCTCCTTTCCAATAATACTATGATACTTACCTGCACGATATCTACCTGCACGATACTTACCGGAGCAATGCCCAACTTGCCGGCACTGTATTTACCGGCACTATGAGTCCTGCCTTGACACTGCTGCCATGCTGTTGCCGTACCATTGCCGTATCGGGAGGTGCCATACTACTGCCATACTACTGCCCTGCCACTACTGTACCGGGAGGTGTCATGCCACTGCCCTGCTGTTGCCATGCTGGCAGGTGCTGCATAAACAGGTGATGTTCCTACCACTGGATATCGCCGTCCAGGTATGTATTTGCGTAAGTCTCCATTTTTCTGGTGATGGGGAAGGGGAATTCTATGCCCAGGTCATCTATAACTGCACGGGCACAGAGGTATCCCGGTCCGCCAATGATCATTCCTCCAGGGTACACAGATGCTCCACAGAGATACAGACCTTCGATCGGGGTGCGTGTATTGGAGCAGTCGATATGTGGTCTCAGGTAACCCATCTGCAGCGGGTTGTAGTCACCGTGCTTGATCGACCCTCTGACCATAGAGGCTAGACGCCTCTCCACATCCACGGGTGTCTCCATCTTCACAGCGAGTAGATCCTCCCGTATGCCCGGTATGCGTACCTCCAACAAATCGAGTACCTGTTGAAGGATACTACTGGATCTCTCCTCCCAGGGATATTCGTAAGGTGCCGGCATCTGGAAAAACCCAACTCTCTCTCCGTTCCGTGGCTTCAGGCATGGGTCAAGTTCAGATTCCATGCTGAGATGACCGGCTATTTTTGCTATCTCACCTACTTCCAGGCCTTCAAGGACGTCTATAACGTCATCGGAGGAATCGAAACCGAGTATTGTGGCGAAAGGCTCGTCGTTGCCGTATGAAGTGTCCTTATCCCCTCCGGCCTTTAGTGCAAAAAACACTGTGAGCAACGACCACTTGTCCCACTTCCACTCACCCAATGCGGATACCATTTCACCAGGTACCGACCCGTCTGGGAGTAGGCGTAACATGGTAGTGACTGGATCGAGGCTGGATACTACAGCCTTGCGAGCTCTTATACTTCTTCCATCTACCATGCTTATGCCGCTGGCTCCATTATCTCCTATTTCAATTGAATCGACTTCGGCATTGTCGAGGATAATACCTCCATTGCGGAGGAATTCTCGTGAGAGTGCACTTGCCATCCGATGGGAGCCTCCGTAGCAGATTGCCTTTTGCATCCCCCTGTCTACCAGTAGTGGAACCATGAACCCCATGCCGGTTTCTCTTGGAGATATACCCCATTGGCAGGCCATATAGAGAAGGGTAGCAGTGAGCGGATCGCCGAGATTGGCTCCGTCCAATACCTCATGAGGACTCGCTTCAGATACTGCAAGTAGCTCGTTTCCTGTAGGGGTCGTTCCCATCCTGTCTATCATGTCAAGCGGGGGCATTGGAGGGAGGTAGGTGGCAGGACCTACTATCTCGTCTACCATGCGCCTGTAGCTCATAGACGTTCTTGCGAACGAATCGGCCAAAGATAGAGATGTTCTGGCCAGAAAGTCTCTTGTGTCCTCAAGGGTACGGTAGAGGTGCACCTCGTCATTGCCTATATATGAAGCGGTCTGCAGGGATGGTTTGAAGAAACGTAATCCATGGCGTGAAAGGTCAAAATCTTCCAACACGGGCATGTAGTCGATCATGTAGTGATAGGTTGCGTGAGTGTTTGCATAATATCCAGGGAAGAGTACCTCTTCAGTGGCAAGCCCACCTCCTATCTCATAGCGTCTTTCGACCAATGCAACCTGAAGCCCGGCTGATGCCAGATATAGAGCTGCTATAAGACCGTTCGGGCCGGCACCTATTACGACTATGTCCACCTCTGAATCGTACGGATACTCCTCGAGAGGGCGCTCCTCCGGAGAGAGAGTTATGGCACTCTGTGGCTGCTGCCTCATCTTGTTCCTCCCTCCGCATCGGTAATATGCCAGGGAGAAGGATACCACCATCCTGGGGTCGTGGCCGCAACAGGCTCCAGATCCTCAATCAGTATATGCATCAAATTATACGGAACTGCAATTAAGCAGAGTCCTCCGGGGTGCGACGTATGATTACACAGATAGAGCCCATCGACAGGAGTACGGTAGCGAGCCAATTCCGGTAGTGGCCGTTTCGACCACCACTCGTCTTGCGATTCACGTAATCCATACCAGTTACCGCCGACGAAAGCCATATTTCTGAATTCAGAGTCTCTCGGGGTATTTACGTAAGTTGCTACTATCTTGTCTCGTGTCATGTTTGGTGCGTATTGTTCCAGAAGTCGAAGTATAGTCTCGGTAATCTCCTCCTTTGCATCGTTCACAGCGTCTGGGCCGTCGCGATGCTCTTCAGGGACAGGACATTGCACATATATTGGACTCAAGACGTAGTATCCAGATGGAGACCTTGTGGAGTCGTAAGTATCGTGAGTGCATATAGGTATGATGAAATGATCGGGATCTGTGGGATGTGTCTTGAACGAATATACATCGCGCATCTCCTCCATAAGGGTATCAGTGGAAGCATTTATAACGGTACAAGATGGATACTTGTCTCCCGAGAATGCATCCTCTGCTCCCTTGTAACGGGGGAGCTCTGTGGTGATGATATGCAGTACGAACAGGCTGCCTCCACGCAGGTTCAGAGCCTTTATTCTCTCAAGAAAATCCGGTGCCAAATGGCCTGCCCCTACAAGGTCGAGG
Organism: Actinomycetota bacterium; assembly: GCA_023379725.1. GTDB lineage: Bacteria > Actinomycetota > Acidimicrobiia > Acidimicrobiales > JAMCPL01 > JAMCPL01. The sequence goes on along the minus strand of JAMCPC010000013.1, from coordinate 12,346 downwards.
AAGGTCTGTCTTACATGCAGTGCGCTTATGACTGCAAGGTTAGCCTTTACAGTCTTTTCCTCCAATACCGATGTGTCATCTACGCGCACTCCTACAGCTCTTCCATCTTGCACGATAATCTCAGTAACCGGTGAATTGACGAATATCTTTGCTCCATTGGCGACAGCACACCTTGCCAGTGAATGGGCGAGTGTATGCATACCGCCTACTGGCGATCCGCTGGAATAGGTATATAGGAGGTTGCAGGCCATTCCCGGAATGGACATGCCCTTCCAGAATGGGTGGGGACCGTTATACCATGAACCGAATAGTGTGATTGCTTTTAACGGATCAGGCAACCCGATTGCCTCTGTAATATCGAGTACAGATGAGTCTCTGGTGAGAGCGGGATCAAAAACTGGAGATGCCTGTTGGAGTACTTTTACTGCCGGAAGGTCACCCCCTGGTACCCCCCAGCTTTCATCGTAAGGTGGGGTGTAGTATACGGCTCTGAGCAGATCACGTGCATGAGCACGCATGCCCTTCTGTATCTCTATGTATATCTCTGCCATTGAGGTTCCCATAAGTGAGGACAGACTCGATGGGTTGAGGGACTCAGGGTTGTAGAAACCAGCGGCAAATACCCCGCCATCGGGTGAGATGGCACCAGCAAGGTTTTTTGTATACGCCATCCTGAAGCCGTACTTGCCCAGCTCCAACTGCTCGAATGCCGGAGCAGCCGCTCCATATAGGTAGGTGGCGTGGGGGTCTATGGAAAATCCCGGCATCGGCTCGGCATTCTCAGCTCCTCCTCCAATTTCTGGGCGTGCTTCCAAGACGCAGACAGAGAAGCCCCATTTGGACAGGTAAGCTGCAATGCCCAAGCCGTTCGGCCCGGCACCGAGTACTACGAAATCATAACTACCGCGTTTGGCCAACTCTTCGACATTGTTAGTTGACCCTGTTGTAGCCTGCATGCTACTCCTTTGTTGCGCTCCATCTGATATCATCTGGTATTGCTCAGTATCGCGAAGTCTATAGTAACGATCGCGAATAGAGATACATATATTGTCTTAGTGTCTCACTTTAGTCTTCTACTTGATGATTGGATAGGGTACAAAGTCACATTCAGTGGCATCCCTTCGCCCTTGGCTTGCGTCTCCTCTTAGCCATCTATGTGTATTGTGGTGCATTGTCGACATACATTGGCAATGGATCGTTTGACTATGCATTTTACTCGTCGAGCGATAGGGGATGGCGCTTAATCATTGACATGCATTGGTAGCACGCTTTTCGGCCGAAGTTTGTTTCATGGGGGTGGAGGGATGGCGCTCAATCATTGACATGCATTGGTAGCACGGCTACTGTTGCATTGGTATGACGACGCAGGTATATGCTTAATACCGCACCCATCTGATTGTGAAGAATGCGGTGACGCAGGAGCTTCGGCTCCATCTCTCCTATCAGCACCACTACGTCTCTACCCTCTTTCGTGGCCTGCAGTACATATCGCGTGATTGGCCTGACTATGGAGTGGTACCTTGTATTCAGCATGATTAATCCCACTCCGGGATCCCAGTCCTTCCACTTTTCAGTGATTTGGGCGGCTCCCTGCTCATCGTCGGAGAATGCTACATGTACTGCGACTACTTCGCCCCCCATCGTCATGGCCTGCGAAATGGTTGCTCTTGTAAGCTGGGTAATCCCCGTAATTGGTACTACCGTCAGCATTTTTCCGTCAGGTTGCGGCTTGGGCAGCTGACCATCGACAAAAAGCTCATTGCTCACTATCGTATAGTATCTACGTATCCGTACGAATACGAACATTATAAGCGGTACAGCAACTACTACTATCCATGCTCCTGCCACAAATTTAGAGAATATGAATACGATGGTAGCAATGCCGGTCACTATTGCCCCCAGGGCATTGAGCGATGCTCGCCATCGCCATCCGGGAATATGGTTCTTTCTCCAGTGAATGACCATTCCAGCTTGCGCCAGAGTAAAGCCTGTAAACACTCCAATGGCAAAGAGCGGTATCAGCGTGTCGGTATTTCCATTGACGGCTAAAAGTATCAGGCCAGACAGTATTGCAAGTGCCCATACTCCCTTGGTATAGACCAAGCGGTCACCTCGCATGGAGAACAGGTGGGGTAGATAGTTGTCGCGAGCCAAAAGGCTTGCAAGGATGGGCAACCCACCAAATGAGGTGTTTGCCGCCATCCCCAGTACCACTGTAATAGCTATAGTTACCGCATAGTATGCCCATGTCCTACCAACCGATATGGCCATTACCTGGGAGAGAACGGTGTCGTTTACGCGAGGGGCTATATGAAAATGTGCTATCAGTATACCCAGCCCAAGTAACATGACTGCAAGTATGACCCCAAGAAGGAGCTCGGTCTGTTTTGCCCTCTTAATACGCGGCTGTTCGAATAGTGGTACGCCATTAGCTATTGCCTCTACTCCCGTAAGAGCAGAGCAGCCTGAAGAGAATGCTTTCAATATCAGTAATATACCGACTACTTGAAGGGCATGAGTAGCTACGAGTGACCTACCTGGCTGGGTAACATGAGGGCTCAGTGGGTGGATTAGCCCTACCGCCATGACTGCCAGTAGTCCAATAATGAAGGCTGCTGTCGGCAGTAAAAATGCACGTGCGCTGTCGCCCAACCCCCTCAGGTTCAACACAGTGATTATTGCAAGCATAACCAGGCAAAGCAGGACAGTGTAGGGAGCAAGTGGCTGGAAGGCAGAGACCAATCCCGCAACTCCAGCGGCTATCGAGACAGCTACGGTGAGGGTATAGTCGACTATCAGGGATGCGGCGGCGAGCCTGGACAATCCACCACCCAGATGTGTGCGACTTACGGCGTAAGCTCCACCACCTTGGGGGAACCCTTCAATGACCTGGCGGTACGATGTGACCAGGAGAGCAAGGAGGGCAACTATGGCTATGGTAATTGGAAGTGCGAAGTGTAGTGCTTCTGCTCCGGCACCTGCAAGTACAAGGGCTATGGCTTGTGGGCCGTATGCTACTGAGGTAAGAGCGTCCAGCGATAGCGCAGGGAGCCCCTCTATTGGGCTCAATTCTTCGCTTGTAACTTGATCTGCCCTTAAAGGTGGGCCTACAAGTATTTTCCAGATGCGGGTTGCTCTACCGATTGGCTGTACCTACTCCGCTAGAGCCATCTAATCCTGCAGAGCCATCTAATCCTGCAGAGCCATCTAATCCTGCAGAACTGCCTATTTCTCCAAGTCCACCTGCATCTTGAGCGGTGGCAGTCGATATAAGCATCCTTTCGACATCAGCCGACATCAGTGGTGGACTGAAAAAGAATCCCTGCGCCGTAGTGCAACCTCGTTGGAGCAGCACTCTACTCTGTGTGGATGTCTCTACTCCTTCAGCTACGCAGCTCATGCCGAGATCCTTGGCCATTCCCGTGATCGCTTGTATGATTGTCTGCGATTGATCATCAGGTCCGAGTACCTGTACGAAGGAGCGATCTATTTTTAGAGTGGATATGGGGAATGTGCCAAACCTGTCTAATCCTGATGCTCCGGTCCCGAAATCATCTATCGAGAACCTGACTCCTGCTTTTTGAAGTCGATCGACATTGTCACGCATTGTAGATGAATCATCGAATACGACTCGCTCGGTGAGTTCCAGTTCTACGAGCGATGGATTAAGATCATGTTCTTCTACGGCTGCCAGTAAATTCTCCACATACTCCTGAGAGAGAAGGTCTCTTGTGGATACGTTGATTGCCAGTTGCAGTGGCGGTATGCCTATATCCTGCCAGCGGCGTGCCTGTTTGCATGTTTCCTTTACCACCCAGCTGTCTATCTCCACGATGAGGTCGGTCTCTTCAGCCATTTCGATGAAGGATGCCGGTTCCAGAAGCCCTCTTGTGGGATGCCTCCATCTGACCAATGATTCTACGCCTACGACTTTGGCTGTCTCCAAGTCGATAAATGGCTGGTAGAGTATGAACAATTGATTGTTCTCCAATGCCTTGTGCAGATCTCGCTCAAGTTGCATGGCATCTGACGAGTTTGTCTGGTCAATCGATATGTCGAATACCTGGAATGTATTACGCCCCAATCCCTTGGAGCGATACATGGCTGAATCTGCCCTGGAGAGCAGTTCATCGTAGGTATTGCCGTCTCTGGGGTAAATTGCTATTCCGATAGATCCGGTTACGTATGCCTCTTGCCCGTAGAGCATGAATGGCTTGCTCAGCGATGTCAACATCCTATGTGCCAGGGCTTCTATGGCATCGTTGTCAGATAGACCGGGTAGTAAGATGGCAAATTCGTCGCCACCAAGGCGAGCTACGGTATCCTGCTGCCTAACCGCCCGAGTTAGCCTGGCAGCTACTTCCCTGATGAGTTCATCACCGGAAGCGTGTCCCAATATGTCATTTACTTCTTTGAAATGGTCCAGGTCGACAAAGAACATGGAGAGTGTTTCACCGCTTCGTGATGCCTGCACAAGAGCCTGGCCGGCTCGATCCTCCAGTAGTCGCCTGTTGGGGAGTCCGGTAAGTGCATCGTGCCATGCCATATGGCTAACCTGCTGCAAAAGGTTTGCATTTTCAAGTGAAATCGCTGCCTGGTCGGAAAGAGCTATTATCCTTTCGCGCAGTTCCCTGTTGCTTAGCAAGTTGGGATCTATATTCGACTTGAAATTGGCGGTTACGATGCCCAGAAACTTATCTGATGTAAAAATTGGTGCCATGAGCGTCGACTGTATACCATAACGTTCAAGTATGTCTCTTACGTAACTATCAGTAGTATCGTTGTTAACGATAATGATATCGCGAGACGACATCAATTTTTGTACTATAGGAGATGCCGATATTGGTATAGCGAGTATGTCACCTGAATCATCCTCACTGTCCGTGCCATTCTGGTCAGATCTATCTGCCTGTGATGCCATTTTATCCCTGGTGGCAATGGCATCTTCTGTATCGATATTGGCATTTGCATCTGCATAGCCAGAGCTGTCCTGTGAAGGTTCGGTAGTGTTAATTGATTCGTCATATCCAGCTAGCTGACCATCTGAAGTTATTCTCTTGATTGAGCGCAATGACTGGCTGGATTCGTCCCAGAGTAGGACACTTGAGGTGTCGGATCCAAGTACCCTGGGTACGGTCAATGAAAGATCCTTGGCTACCTCATATGTGGTGGTCGTCTTGGCAAGGTTGCGGGAAAACTCCAGCAAAGCAGAGGATGTGGCATTTGACCTGCGTGCATCGTCCAGTGCTGTGACCATGTCAAGTGCGGTTGCTGCGTAGTTTGCATATACCGAGAGGGCTTCTCTCTCCTGTTCGAGGAACTGTGATCCCTCCGGATACATTGCAGCTATACGACCGTAGTATTGGCGTTTTGAGCGTACATCCGCGATCAGGCGAGATCCACCCCTTGTATCTGGATTTGGCTGGAGTATCTCCAATGCTATAGCCTCTGCCTCCTGCTGGGTGAAGCCATGGTGATGCAGGCTGATAGGCTGTTCTGGATTGAGCTGTACCGCCAAAATATATCGTGGAGCATTCACGGCATGGGCGGCTCGGCGGGTTACATTGGAAAGAACACTGTCCAGGTCATCGGTGGCAAGTAGATCAGCGGCAGTACCGTATACGTCCTGAAGACGTTCGGTAAGTTGCTGTACCTGGGCATTCAGCATGCTGATTTGAGTGCTTTCATCAGCCTCTACCTCTGCCTGTGCCTCGTCTACATTTCCACTTCCCCAGGCCATCGTATAGATACTCTCCCTCTCATCGACGAACGATGACCACTGGTGCTCTTCCCAGCCGACGCTGTACAGGCAGAATCTACCACCGCGTGCGGCGCATTCTGATTCGATAATGGTTGCTGGTAGCAGTCCAAATAAGACCGGTACCTGTGACAGCAATCCCTTGGTAAAATCGCATATTGATATATCGCGCTGATATCCGGGCCGGTTGGCGGCACGGACAATGGCATGTGCATCTCCTACTTCCAGCGCTTCCAGGGTGGATACAGTGAAGAACTTGGCTGCAGCCGCAGTGACATTCTGAAGTACCTCTTTTGGCGATCCAAGCGATCGTAGTAGGTTGGCTACTTCTGTACCGTCGTATTGCCTGAGCATCTCTTCTCCCAGGTG
>JAMCPC010000013.1:0-5539 GCA_023379725.1 Actinomycetota bacterium | reverse complement strand
CCGGAAGTTCTTGATGATCATCGTATAAAGTTCACTATTGATGTCGATGAGGCCAGGATGGGCAAAGCTATAGATTCCTTTGTCCGCGAATTGCAACGTACCGCAAAGATCAAGGGATTCAGACCGGGTAAAGTACCTCGCACTGTGCTAGAGGCTCATATAGGCGGCAGCAGTGCACTGAGGGCACAGGCCATTGAAGACGTAATTTCTGACGCTTACGTGGAGGCACTCAATGAGTCGGGTGTGGAGCCTCTTTCCGATCCACAGGTAGAGATCATTGAGGGGAGGGAATCAGGGCCTTTGAAGTTCGAGGCTACCATAGTGGTCAGGCCAAGCGTTTCGGTTGCTGGCTACCAGGGTCTGGAGGTAGTCGTACCCGATATGGAGGTGACCGAAGAAGAGGTGGACGCTGCAATAGATCGAGTTAAGGAGCAGTGGGCAGAGCTCCTTTCCAAAGATGGTGAAATAATTGCCGGAGATATAGTTACCTTAGATGTGTCTGTTTCCAGTCCTGATTCAAATGGCATGCACCTTGATGACTATGTCTATGAAGTCGGCAGGAGCTCAGAAATCCCTGAGCTGGATAAGCACATTACTGGCGCCACTAAGGGCTCAGTAATAGCTTACAGCCTATCTGGTAAAAACCCAGATGATTCGGATACAGGTGGGGACGATGACGCGAGTAGGGAGATCGACGGAGGTAGAAGTGGCGGTATAGATACAGGAGAGACTGGAGTAGGGGAGGAGAATGTAGCAGGCAGAGAGACTGGAGTAGGGGATGAGAATAGGGGAGATGAGGGGAATGGGGCGGACGAGGATCATGATTATCCGGCAGATGAGGATGGCCAGTTTTCTCCCTTGGAAATCAAGATAGTAGTCAATGACGTAGAGACGAAGGTGTTGCCTGAATTGACCGATGAGTGGGTACAGGGAGCTACCGAATATGAAGATGTGGATAGCATGCGAAAAGATGTCCGTGAGCAGGTCAAGAAGTACAAGAGTAGCAGCGTCCGTTCACTCTTTCCTCGCCAGGTCTTGGCTTCACTCAATGATCTTGTGGGAGAAGAACCTCCTGCAGAGTTGATTGAAGCAGAGTTCGGACGAGAACTTGCTGACTTTTCCAAGAGGTTGGAAGAAGCAAAAATGACTTGGGAGCAGTTTGTGAAGGGGAGCGAGGACGATGGGAACAGCATCATCAGCAGATTTCATGATTCGGCGGTAGCTAGCGCAAGAGCTGATTTGGCTTTAAGAGCTGTTGCCGATGCAGAGGAAATTAATGTCGATGACAGCTTGAATGATTTGCTCTCCAAGATAGCCGGCAGGTCTAATAAATCTTTGGCTGAGGTACGTGAGCACTACGAGCATTCAGGTCAATTGGTTGCTATGCGCTCCGAGCTACGGAAAGAGAAGGCTCTTGACTGGTTGTTGCACAATGTACATGTAAGGGACAGTAGTGGCAATGAGATTGACAACGAGTTGTTGTTGACGGGTGACTCGTACGATGCTGACAACGTGTATGATGGCGAGAGTTCTGATGATTCTGGTTCTACCGAAGGCTTGGAAGAATAAAGTGGTACGAGAGAGGCTGGGTGCGCAGGCGTATAGAATGATGCGATCGTCCAGAATGGGCAGAGCTTAAGCTATAGTGGTGATATCGACATTACGGGTAACTTAGCAAACTAGACTAGAGTAATGATTGCTATGTATGGTACGAGGAAGGATGGAAAAATATGATGCAGGCTCTTGGGTATCTGGTTCCTACCGTGATAGAGCAGAGTCCGAAAGGCGAACGAGCCTATGACCTCTATTCGAGGCTGTTAAAGGATCGGATCATAATAGTCGGTACCCCGATTGATGATTCTATAGCCAATCTGGTCTGTGCCCAGATGCTTTTTCTGGAGTCTGAGGATTCCGACAAAGATATTCATTTGTATATAAACTCTCCTGGTGGAGACATCACGGCTCTTTTTGCGATTTATGACACTATTAAGTTCGTCAAGCCTGATGTCTCGACATTCTGTTTTGGGCAGGCTGCTTCAGCAGCTGCAGTGCTACTGGCTGCGGGGGCGAAGGGAAAGCGATTTGCATTGCCTCACTCAAGGATTCTTTTGCATCAGCCCTGGGGTGGCGCTGCTGGACAAGCCAGCGATATTGAGATACAGGCACGCGAGATGTTGAGAATGCGTGATCTGCTCAATTCTATGTTGTCGGAGGATATCGGACAGCCTATTGACAAGATTGCCAAGGATACCGATAGAGATTTTGTTATGACTGCAAGTGAAGCTGTCGATTATGGAATAGTAGATGAAGTGATTCACAGCCGGGATAGTATAGACGGGGTCGAGGATACTGATATAGGATAATGGATGGTAAGATATGTTTGATAGGGTAGTGACACAGGACAGAGGGAGGATTTGAATGGCTAAGCTTGGTGATGGAACAGAGCTTGTAAAATGCAGCTTTTGTGGTAAGTCGCAGAAGCAGGTAAAGAAGCTGATCGCTGGACCTGGGGTGTATATATGTGACGAGTGTATTGAGCTATGCAACGATATAATAATGGAAGAGTTCAGCGAGTCGTCTGAGCCGTTGCTGGAGAATCTTCCCAAGCCCAAGGAGATCTTTGACTTTTTGAATGATTATGTAGTGGGGCAGGAGCACGCAAAGAAGATTTTGTCTGTAGCTGTCTACAATCATTACAAAAGGGTGCAGGCCAGTGCTACCCAGTCTTCTGATGTGGAGCTTGCAAAGTCCAATATTCTGTTGCTTGGTCCTACTGGCTGCGGTAAGACGTTACTCGCGCAGACCTTGGCCCGTATGCTTGATGTGCCGTTTGCTATAACCGACGCAACTGCCCTGACCGAAGCTGGTTACGTAGGGGAGGACGTAGAGAATATTTTACTTAAGCTGATACAGGCAGCTGATTACGATGTAAAGCGGGCAGAGATGGGGATCATATATATAGATGAAATAGACAAGGTAGCCCGGAAAAGTGAGAATCCTTCCATCACTCGAGATGTGTCTGGTGAAGGGGTGCAGCAAGCATTGTTAAAGATTCTGGAGGGAACTACAGCCTCTGTGCCACCTCAGGGTGGCAGGAAGCATCCGCATCAAGAGTTTATACAGATTGATACTACCGGGATACTTTTTATCTGTGGCGGTGCTTTTGCTGGGCTTGAAAAAATCATCAGTAATCGTATTGGGCACAAGGGGATTGGTTTTAGAGCCGATGTTACCAGAGATAATGCCGTAAGGGAAGATGAAATTTTGCAGCAGGTTCTGCCTGAAGACTTGATACGTTTCGGACTCATACCGGAGTTCATCGGTAGGCTTCCAGTCGTCGGTGCGGTGTCGAGTCTTGGAAAGGATTCACTTGTGAGCATTTTGGTCGATCCGAAGAACTCGCTTGTCAAGCAGTATCAAAAGGTTTTTCTGCTTGACGATGTCGAGTTGGAGTTTACCCAGGATGCTATTGAGGCGATAGCCGACCAGGCCCTCTTGCGTGGTACGGGTGCCAGAGGGCTGAGAGCCATCTTAGAAGAGGTACTTCTTGATTTAATGTATGACCTACCCAGTAGAGAGGACGTCAAGAAGTGCGTGATAGATGCATCGGTCGTCAAAGAGCGGGTGAACCCTACACTTGTACCGAGAACGAGCGAGCCAGCCCGATCTCGTGCCAGAAAAGCTGCTTCTTGATTGCAGGCAACTGGACCAAAAAGAGAGCACAAGCTCTGTCCGTCTGAGCAGTGACGGGACACTAGCAGTTACTCGTACTATAAGCAGCCCATCCGCCGATTTAGTGGAGAGGAATATGAGATGAACACTTGGTCCTATGATGATATGCTTGAATGGTTGGATTCGCATGTCAGCATGGAGGCTATCGGTATTACCAGAGTCCCAAGACCGACCTTGGATAGAATCCGTCAGCTCTGCGACATAATGGGAAATCCAGAACGTGCTCAGCCGGTTATACATATCACCGGTACCAACGGGAAGGGATCAACTGCCAGGATGGTGACTGAGCTGCTTGTCGCGCGAGGTCTTAGCGTGGGGACATACTCAAGTCCCAATTTGCAGCGTGTGAATGAGCGTATCTCATATTGCAATGAACCTATATCTGACGAAGATTTCTGTTCCGTTATGTTTGAAATAGCCTCATTTGAGAGAATGCTTGACTTCCAGCTCAGTCGGTTTGAGCTGTTGACGGCTTGTGCTTATAAATGGTTTGCTGATCGCCCGGTCGATGTGGCGGTGATAGAAGTAGGTCTTGGAGGGCTTTGGGACGCGACGAATGTAGCTGAGGCAGATGTAGCGGTGATCACGAATATCAGCTACGACCATGTCGAGATTTTGGGTCCGACGTTAAGAGATATTGCGACGGAAAAGGCAGGAATTATAAAGAACAATAGCATAGTAGTCGTTGGCGAGCAGTGTCCGGAACTGGTAGAGGTATTTGAAGCGGCATCTGCATCCGTGGGGGCGCTGCAGACGATGACTTACGGAAAGGATTTCTCATGTCCAGCCATTGAACCTGTTACGGGTGGCCTTTTGCTCTCCTTGTATACGCCGTGGTCTACACATGAAGATCTTTTCCTCTCCCTGTACGGAAAGCATCAGGGTCGCAACGCTGTACTTGCTGTCACGGCAGTGGAGGCATTTTTCAATGCAGCATACCCGGCTGACCTCTTACAGAAAGTCTTTGCAAAAATTTCATTTGCAGGTCGATGCGAGGTATTGGGAAGGAACCCATTGATAGTATGCGACGGTGCTCACAATGTGGCAGGAATGGAGGCGTTGGCGAGTCTCTTGAGAGACTATTTTGCAGATCTATCACCAAAGGTACTCGTGACTGGTATGCTGGAGGGGAGAGATCCAGAAGCAATGCTGCAGAAGATGAGATATGGCGGGGTAGATAAGGTGGTTGTAGTTCCTGCTCCCTCTCAGAGGTCTATTGACGTAGACATATTACGTAATGCGGCTGTAGCTTCGGGATTTGAGGCTGTTTTGGCAGAATCTATCGTCGAAGGGTTGCAACTTGGTGGTGCTTTGGTCGGTACCGGTGGCATGCTGGTAATAGCCGGTTCACTCTATGTGGTAGGAGCCGCCCGTTCGTATATGATGTTGTCGACTGGTAATGTTGTTAAGTAATTATTTGTAAAGGAAAGGGTGTATATATGAATAATAGGACTCTGGTTTTGGTAAAGCCGGATGCTATAGAGAGAGGTCTGCTGGGAGAGATAATTGGCAGATTGGAGAGGAAGGGGCTTCATATTATTGCGGGCGAGATAAAGACAATCGGTCGAGATGTGGCCGAACTCCACTATGCCGAACACAAGGACAAGCCATTCTATGAAGAATTGGTGAGTTTTATAACTCGATCTACCTTGATGGCTATGGTCGTGGAGGGACCTGACGATACTTGGCATATAGTCAGGAATATGATGGGAGCGACCGATCCGGCGGATGCTGCTCCAGGTACGATTAGGGGCGACCTTTCATGTCTGTTGACCGAGAATCTTATTCATGGTTCAGATTCTGCCGA
>JAMCPC010000012.1 GCA_023379725.1 Actinomycetota bacterium | reverse complement strand
ATAACAATCCATCTTATAACGATCCACCTGATGAAAGCCATAACAACAATTTGGTGGCAGAAAAAATAGAACCGGACACCGACAGGCAACTAGTTAAACTCAACTTTGCCGATTCTCTGAAACCCGGTAACACCACGCTGTCGCTGGCATTTTCTGGAAGTCTGAACAACGCCTTAAGAGGCTTTTATCTCTCGTCATACAAGGACCCCGATGGAAATGAACAGGCTCTGGCAACCACTCAATTTGAAGCTACCGATGCGCGACGCGCCTTCCCGTGCATAGACGAGCCTGATTGCAAGGCAAGATTTACCATTGATCTTGAGATAAACGAAGAACTCGAAGCAGTCTCAAACTGGCCGGTGAAAAGCATTGTAAAGAACGGCAATGGGAAAAAATTGGTATCATTTCTTCCAACAATGCCCATGTCTACCTACCTGGTAGCCTTTGTAGTAGGCAAACTAGTGTCAAGCGAGACCAGAATGGTCGGCAAAGTACCTGTCCGGGTCATACATGTACCAGGCAAGGAAGGTCTGACAGACTACGCCCTGGAGGTAGCAGACCATGCGCTTAAGTTCTTCACCGATTACTTTGGCATTGATTATCCCGGTGAAAAGCTGGACCTGGTGGGAATACCGGATTTTGCGTTTGGAGCAATGGAGAATCTTGGCTGTATCACATTCAGAGAGTCACTTCTTTTGCTTGACCCCAGTCGTTCATCCAAATCTGAGCTGGAAAGAGCCGCCGACGTAATAGCTCATGAAATAGCACATATGTGGTTTGGCGATCTGGTGACCATGAAATGGTGGAACGGAATATGGCTCAATGAAGCATTTGCAACTTTCATGGAATTGCTCTGTGTAGATGCATTCAGACCGACCTGGCATCGATGGGTTGGCTTTGGAATCGAACGCGAACAGGCAATGGATGTAGACAGTCTCCACAGTACCCGGCCAGTAGAATATCCTGTAGGCCCCCCCGAAGAGGCACAGAGCATGTTTGATGTGATCACATACCAAAAGGGCGCCTCTGTACTGCGAATGCTGGAACAATATCTTGGAAACGAGACATTCAGAAAAGGAGTAAGCGACTACCTAAAGAGCCATGCCTACTCCAATACCGAGACACCTGATCTTTGGCAGGCGCTGGAAGCTGCATCCGGTCAGCCCGTAAACGCAATCATGGAGTCCTGGATATATCAGGGTGGCTTTCCCCTGGTATCTATAGATGATGTCCATACCAAGCTTTATCAGTCAAGATTCCTGTACATGCCGACCGGTGAAGATGAGGAAAACGACGAAAGCTGGCTGATACCGATTAGTGCAAGACAATTTGGAAGCTCGCCAAATGGTGATAAGAATGGGAATGAAAGCAACGATGATATCTCTGCCACCATACTGTTAAATACCGCCAGCAGCAATGGGAATGACATAGCCACAACTCAATGGATGCTGAATGCTGCTGGATGGGGTTTTTACCGGACACGTTATTCAAGCCAACACCTTAGGTACCTGGCCAACTCAATATCTCAGATGAGTCGATTGGAGCGTTTTAACTTCGTAAGTGATGCTTGGGCATTGCTTACGACAGAACAGTACGACCTGGGTGACATGTTAACAGTAATAGACTCCCTGGGTTCGTCCGATGAGCTGGATCCGGATATATGGTCAATTGCAATCAGGGCGTTGCAGTTTGTGTCTACTGTATTGCCTGAGGAATCCATTGAGACCTCTCTGCTCTCAGCCTATATAAGCGGGCTTCTTCACCCTGTTCTTGATCGGATTGGAATCTCTCCATCCGACGGTGAAGACGAAAGGATTGCTGTACTGCGATCATACTTACTAACCGCCCTTGGAACCATCTCGAAGGATGCTGATGTAATCCAGTTTGCAAAATCTGTCTATACGGACTTTATCGACACGCAAACACCAATATCTCCTGACATATCCTCTGCCGTACTGCGAATCGTAGCAAGATGGGGTGGCGCTACTGAATTCGATCAACTTCTGGCCCTTTACAGAGCGCCAGGTACTCCGCAAGAGGAAAACCGCTACCTGTACTCTCTGGGAGAATTCTACCAGCAAGACCTTTCGTTACGTGCCTTCGATTTGGCGCTAACAGAGGTAAGGACCCAAAATGCACCCTTCCTCATTCGCGAGTTGCTGGCCAACGTAAGTTGTAATGAAAAAATATGGGAGAAAGTAATGGAAAATTGGGATAATCTATTAGCCCGTATCCCAGAAAATACCGTCTCGCGTATGGTAGAAGGAGCAAAATTCCTTTATGGAACTGCAACGCTGGTAGATCAGGTAACCGACTTTCTTGCAGAACATCCTGTAGAGTCCGCAAAAAGATCATTCGCTCAGACATCAGAAAAGCTTTCGGTAAACTATCGTCTGGCACAACGAATGATCGCTCAAAGTAAAAGCGCCTTCCAGCCATAATATGTTACCGACACAGGCGCAATTGGCCAGAGAAACACGCGGCTTTATGCCAGAAAATGAAGGCATGGCGCTATACGATGCGGCATCTACCATATCCCTGACAACGACCGAAAAGAGACAGCCAATCATAATTGAGATAGGTGCATGGTGTGGAAAATCTACCATATACCTTGGAACAGGAGCCAAGCAATGCGGAGCACTTCTTATCAGTCTGGATCACCATCGTGGATCGGAAGAACAACAGCCGGGGTGGGAGCACTTTGATGACACTGTAATAGATGCCGATACAGGACGCATAGATACTCTTCCGTTTTGGCGCCGTACGGTTGAGCGTGCCGGTATCGAAGACTGCGTAATTGGCATTGTAGGTAATTCGACCACCGTTGCCCAAATTTGGAATACACCGATAGATATGTGCTTCATAGACGGTGGACACAGTGAGATAGCTACATGGGGAGACTTCAATGGTTGGAGTCCGTTTGTGCGCATAGGAGGCCTGCTTGCTATACACGATGTCTTCCCAGATCCTCGAGACGGGGGAAGGCCACCCTTTGAAATATACCAGGCTGCCCTAGACTCCGGCAATTGGGTAGATCATATATGCGAGGGTTCTTTACGTATACTCAAAAGAATCTCTGCGGTTTCAGTCTAAAAAAATACCCTATTTGTTGGGCTGCCCTCTCTCAGTGAATCAACTGCAAGAATAATAGCGGCTGCAGTATACGTAGTACTCTCACCAATCGGAAATGTGACCTGCTCAGGATAGACCATACCCGTCCAATATGAACCGTCTTCACGACGTAGATTTCGAGACCATAGAATTAAGTCACGGGCACTCTTGTCAAATTGGTTTGTACTGCCTGTCGGGCTGATGCTTTGAGTCAAGTCTGCAATATCGGTCGAGCTGGATGCAGTCGAGCCAATACCGTCGGTCGAGCTGGATACAGTCGGGCCAATACCGTCAGTCGAGTTGAATGCAGTCGGATTCGATGCGGTCGGGCCAGCAGCCCCAAAAGCCAGCTTCGAGAGGGCAATGGCACACTCTGCGGTTTCAGCGGCGGTAACCCACGGACCGGTAGATACGCATCTAACACCCAATCCATCCATAACAAATGTGTCCCAATCGCTGTCCAAGCGTCTCGCTGCAGCTTCTCCGTTCAAAGCACCACAAAGTATGGGATAGTACCAGTCCATAGCAAACTCTCGTTTTGGTTCAAATCCATCATCAGGATTGGACAGTGAACGACCAAGCATACGGGCAGCAGCCTTCCAGTCACGGCGATCATAGCCCAGAGTATCGGCACAGGCTATAGCGCAGCGCAATGCATGATATATGGAGCTGGAACCGGTGAGAAGCGCGTAACGCCCAGAGTGCCCATCTGGATCGACCGACCATAGTATTGTACCGTTATCCGTCTGGTAACGGAGCACAAAGGCCACAGCTCTGTCCAGCACTTTCCATATCCACTCCAAGAACCCCAAATCGCCAGTCACCAAATAATGATGCCACGTACCAACTGCAATATAGGCACACACGTTGGTATCTATACGCTGATCTACTACTCCAGCTGCATCCGTATAATAATTAAACCATGAACCATCCGGTAATTGGCTGGATACCAACCATTCATAAGCACGGGTAGCCTCTTCCCACATTCCCGTAACAGCGAGCGCCATAGCGGCCTCGACATGATTCCACGGATCGCTGTGACCGCCCTCAAACCAGGGAATCATACCATTCTTGCATTGAACGGAGGCTATGGAATGCGCTGTTTGCAGCACCTCGTCCTGTGTAATTATCCCCGGTAAATCCGGAATGGTCAGTCGATCAAACGGCATTCTGACTATACTATCAGTTAAGTACGTACGCCACCAGATGGCCAGGGTGATTATCATTTAATACGCCAAACGCGCTAACTTAGTAATTATGAATACCATGGACTGCAATACTGCGATCAGAGATAAGGTAACCACATGCTGGAGCTGATAAACAGCCCTGACGACCTTCGTGCTCTTTCCTATGATGATCTGACCACACTGGCCGAAGAAATTCGCGAAACCATTATAACAACGGTAATCAATAATGGTGGCCATCTGGGATCAAACCTCGGAATCGTAGAACTGACCATCGCACTTCATAGGGTATTCGACTCGCCAAACGATATACTCCTCTTTGACACCGGCCACCAGGCCTACGTCCATAAATTACTTACTGGTAGAGTAAGGGAGTTCTCTACTCTTAGGCAACCAGGTGGTCTTTCGGGGTATCCTTCTCGAAAAGAATCTCGACATGATTGGATAGAAAATTCACATGCCTCTACAGCTTTATCGTATGCATATGGTATAGCTGCCTCACTGCGACTACTGGCAGATGATCGAAGAGTCGTAGCGTTGGTAGGAGATGGATCACTTACTGGTGGAATTGCTTATGAGGCTCTTAACAACATAGGCCACTCCCAAGAGCGGGTATTAATTGTGCTCAACGACAATGGTAGATCGTATGCTCCAACCATCTCCAGGCTTTCGACTGGAATCACTTCTCTCAGACTCTATCCAAATTATGTAAAAACTCGTGAGAAATTTCGTCAAACTGTAAAGAATATGCCTGCCATAGGTGACGTAGCATATGAATCCATCCACCGTATCACCTCAGCCCTACGTGAAATGGCTGCTCCTCATCAATTCTTTGAGGCATTGGGCATAAGATACGCAGGGCCCATTGACTCAAGCAACTTACCTCAACTGGAAGAAGCTCTCAGGCGAGCGTCCATCTGGCAAGGGCCGATCCTTTTGCATGTATTGAGCACAAAGGGTAAGGGGTATGCGCCAGCCGAAAATGACAATATACAGCGACTTCACGATGTAAAACCCAATACGATAAATGAAGATGATACCCTTTCCACTACTCTATCCTCTGTCACGCCATACAGCACGTCTGGCATTTCATCTGGTACCTCCATCACTTCGCTCGGCACGTCCCAGCAACATCCCGATACCACATCGCGCGGCCGCCCTCGCACCTATACCGACGCATTCAGCAAGGCTCTTGTCGAGCTAGGGAAACTTCACAGGGATGTAGTAGCCATCACTGCAGCCATGCCGGGACCTACCGGTCTATTACCATTCAAGGAGTTGTTTCCTGAGCGTTTCTTTGATGTCGGAATCGCTGAGGAACATGCCCTTATCGCCGCAGGTGGAATGGCTATGGCTGGTATGCGGCCTATAGTGGCCATATATTCGACATTCTTCAGCAGGGCATTTGACCAGGCTAATTTAGATATCTCCTTGCATGATCTTCCAGTAATACTGGTTCTTGATCGCGCTGGAATAACTGGAGATGACGGACCTTCTCATAATGGTGCGTATGACCTTGCCCTGCTCACGGCAATCCCGGATATGACCATTCTAACACCTTCATGTCCTGAAGACATAGAGCCCATGCTAAGAGAAGCATACAAACTTGGAAAGCCGGTTGCTATTCGTTTCCCAAAGACGCTACCGATAGAGTTTGAAAAGACTTCCAGTGACGGGTTGCATGCCCGCCTTCTAAATCACGGTAGTCTGGTATGCATTTTAGCCGTCGGGAAAACTGTACCATATGCTCAAGATGCATTAAATTTACTATCACAACAAGGCATTGAGGCTACTCTATGGGACGTGCAAGCAGTATCGCCAGCCGATACAACTATGCTAGCCGATGCCATGGGGCACTCTCTGGTTGTAACTGTAGAGGATGGAATAAGGTACGGTGGCGCGGGTAATTACCTTTACCAGTCACTTATGGATTCGTTCTTCACCACAAGTACAGAGGGGTTTTCTGTCACTCCACCATACCATCTCTGTCTGGGATTACCAAGGAAACACCTCAAACAGGGTAAGCCGGACCAGATACTTCAGTCAGTCGGAATATCTGCTCAAGGTATATCAGACTCTATCCAATCAGCACTGGTAAAACTAGGTATAAAATTGTCCGATCTTAGTTCAAAAACGCACTCATATTTGAAGTAATCTCCTCCAGCTTAGAGGTGAATACCTTAATATCTTTTTCGCGGGTGGCCCATCCTACTGAGATCCGTAATATCGAATCGACATCGATCCCAAGCGCAGAAAAACCACTGGGGGGAGAAAACGGTTCCGACGAACACGACGAACCAGAATGAACCGAAATCCCCTCTTTGTCCAGTCCGATTAACACAGCTTCAGCCTTGACGTTGTTCAATGAAATTAATAGGTAGTTTGAAGCCATATTGTCATCGAATGGAAGTAACTCCATGTATGGAGACTGCTCTACGAATAGACGCAACGGCTTAAGTAGCTCACGATATCTTGTCAATTCCGAAGCAATAAAGGAATCCTCTGACATCTGGCGGCATACAGTACCAAAGGCATGGATGCCCAAGTAGTTCTCCATACCGGCTCGCCTCATACGTTCTTGAGCGGCACCTACGATGATCGGCTTAATTCGAATATTCCCCTTGACGATCAACGCACCGATACCCGAAAATGCACCCAACTTATGCGCTGTCATGCTCACATAATCGACGTCCTGCAGCTTCTCCTCAAGCAATTCATAACCTATTGCATTGCACGCATCGACATGAACGGGAGTTTCGAATTCTCTACATATATCAATTATCTCTCTAAATGGCTGAAGAGTGCCGCTTTCATGGTTGATTACCTGACAATTCACCAAAGCTACAGCTACCTTATTGCGCTTGTAATCTGCAAGCATTTCTCGTAATATGCCTATGTCTGGCTGTGCTGTTTCTGGGTTGACCGGAACATGGTAGGGGACTCCCCATAATTCTGCCCCCAGTCTAATAGACGAGTGATCCAGCTCGGTACATAAAATTACGCTCCTACCCCCATTTGAATTGGGTAATGTATGGGTATCTACATACCGGGCAGCATTATATATCGCCAAGTTGATCGCCTCGGTACCCGAAGAGGTAAACACTACATTTCGTGCTTTTGCACCTATAAGGTCGGCCACACTCTCACGAGCACGTTCTATATGCTCTCTTATAAGCATAGCTTCGTAGTAGTTACGTGATGGATCACCAAATTGCTTCTCGCCAAGAAGGTCGGCTACGGCATTCACGGCTACATCGCGAGGTGGGGATGTAGATGCGTAATCAAGATAGATGCGATCCGATCTGCCATGTCCAGTGACCATATGCAATTTTAACATCACTCCAGGGGCATCATCTGGCTGGCGGGATTGACCACTAGATTCACTTGAACTGAAAATCAGATATGATGTAACAATGAACACTCTCGAGAACTCGCCGACAATCGGCACTTACTGGTGGATTGCCGGCTGATGCCAATTACAGACAAGGACTCTCCTACCAGGATCATTGCTGTATCCTCTGGCAAGGGTGGAGTCGGAAAATCCACAGTATCAATCAATCTGGCGTTGGCTATGGCAGAGCGTTCACTAAACATAGGACTGCTTGATGCCGACATATACGGCTCTTCTCTAACTAATATATTAAACACACGCGAACAGCTATCTGCCTCTAATGCCAACAGTCTTGTACCGCCGACAATTCATGGTATTAAATGTCTGTCCATGTCCATGCTGGTAGAGAACAACCAGCCGATCATATGGCGTGGGCCCATGCTGCACGGCATATTACAGCAATTCCTCACCGAAGTGGACTGGGGTGATATTGACTATCTCTTAATTGATATGCCTCCCGGTACGGGTGACGTATTGCTGTCGCTTGCAGAGTTATTACCGCGAATGGAGGTAGTTCTCGTCACCACTCCCAAACGCGATGCTCGTGCAGTGGCATCCCGAGCTGCTGCTGCATCTATAAAGCTGAAGGTCAAGCTCCAGGGCATAGTAGAAAACATGTCCTGGTTTATTGGTCGCGATGGAACAAAATACACTCTGTTTGGCAAGGGAGGAGGTCAAAAGCTTGCAGACGAGTACTCAGTTCCGTTACTGGCACAAATTCCACTATATTACGACCCGAAGAACGATAGTTCGGAAGATGATCATACGAAGAGCGACCATACAGACAGTAACCATCCGGGCAGTGGCCATATAGCTGATTCTGATGATTCTGAGGCGAAGCCTATAATGCTGAGCGCTCCACTTGAAAATGAAATAGCTGACGCATGCAAAGACGCATACAGAAAACTGGCAGAAAAAGTTGTCGCAATGAAGCCATCCAAGATACGCAAAAGGGAATTGCGACTACATTAGTGGTTCTGGTCCATCTCCTTTTAAGGATCATCTCAACCTACTACCAGTACTGACGCCGTTACTATGACTGGCGAACCTGACTATCATTACTACTGTCATGTCCATGATTGCTACTGTTGCCACTCTTCTTTTTGACACTACCGGCGGCACCATTCCCGTGGTCGCACACCAGGCTCAGGGATTGCCTTATTGCAGTAGGCACGGGACATATCTCCTGGGAGATCACGATCCGATCCCATCGTGCCGTGATGCCAACTGTATCGTGCATCCGTTCGACATCGCGTACCTGTGACGGCTCGACAAGGGATACTACCGTACCAGATGCTCCTGCCCTGGCTGTACGTCCAGAACGGTGCAGGTAGTCTTTGTGGGTACTAGGCGGATCAAAGTGTACTACGAGACTCACATCGTCCACATGTATACCTCGTGCTGCGACATCAGTTGCCACGAGGACGCGTGGCCTACCTGCAGCGAAACTCGACAGCGCTCGCTGACGCTGGTTCTGGCTGAGATTGCCGTGGATGGAGGTGGAATCGACTCCCGCACGGGTAAGTTGCTTAGCTAGTCTATCTGCTCCGTGTTTTGTCCGTACGAAGAACAGGGTCCGCTCCGGGCGTGCAGCAATTTCAGCCGCCAGAGTGACTTTGTCCTGTGCAGGCAGGACGAACGCGCAGTGTTCTGCTGATTCTACGGCTGAGTTAGCGGTCGCGACTGCATGTATGGCAGGGTCAGACAGGTAAGTACGCATAAGCCGTTCCACATCTCGGTCCAGAGTGGCAGAGAAGAACATCCGCTGTCCTATTGCTGGCGTAGCATTCAGTATTCGCGTGACCGCCGGAAGGAAGCCAAGGTCGGCCATATGGTCAGCCTCGTCGAGCACTGTTATTTCCACAGAATCAATCCTGCAGGCACGACGTTCAAGCAGGTCAATGAGCCGGCCTGGCGTGGCGACGACTATATCCGTTCCTCGCCGTAGACGGTCCATCTGCCTGCCTATGGGCGCACCGCCGTATACCGTGGTCACCCGAATACCAACCTCGCTACCGAGCGGAGCGAGCACGTCAGCCACCTGCTGCGCCAATTCGCGAGTGGGAACGAGGACCAAACCACGCGGTGTCCTTACTTTCACTCCTCCTGCAGCGGCCAGGCGAGCAATCATCGGAAGACCAAAGGCAAGAGTCTTGCCTGATCCGGTCTGTGCACGGCCCAGTACATCCCGGCCTGAAAGGGCATCCGGCAAGGCGCTTGCCTGGATTGCGAAGGGCGCATGAATACCGTTCCTGGCAAGCGCTGAAACGAGCGATGCGGTAAGTCCGCACTCGGCGAATGTAGTTACGACTGGTGCTGTTGCATCCAGTGCGTTGTCCAGAGAGTCTTCCAGAGAACTACCCAAAGGGTTCCCCTGAGCTACTGCTCCTGTATCTTGGCGTTTTACGGCATTACGGCGATCGGTAAACTTCCTTCTGGTACTGCCTGATGTCCTCCCTGCACCCGAACCTGCACCTGCGAATGCTGGCTTGGAGCCATTACGCCTGCCGGATCGCCTACCACTGGCACTGCCTGCTGCACCTGAACCTGCTGCTGACCCTGCACCTGCAAATGCCGGCTTGGAGCCGTTGCGCCTGCCGGATCGCCTACCGGAACTGGTGTCTTGTCCACCACCTCCAAAAGCAGGTATTGAGGAGCGGCGATTAGCTGACCGCTGGGATTTATTACGAAAGGACGCGCGCTCGCGCCCTGCAGTATCTGACATAGTATTACTCCATAGTAGTTCGTTGGCCACATCGTGCTAAAGATGTTTACGAGTAGCTATATCCCAAATATATGGAATCGCCAAAAAACGAAAGAACTACTTGCACAAGCAACCGCGTGGGCCACTCGCCCACTGAGTGATGGCAACTACTGCCACCGATATAAATAGTATATCATACAACGGTGGCTAGTGTGGTGCAGGCTCTGGGTACCGGCAAGTCGATCGTCAATTACCAGACTCTTCAACTGTGACCAGGTACGCGGTATTGCCGAGGCAATGTACTCAAACTGCTCAAAGGATAGTATAGCACCTCATGTGCTATACTATAAGACATGCAAAGAGTAGGTGTTAGAGAATTACGCCAGCATGCATCGCGCTATCTGGCCCAGGTCAAGTCCGGAGAAAGCATTGAGATTACTGAACGAGGAGAGCTGGTGGCTCTCCTTACGCCACCGGATCCACCTTATAGCGCACGGGAGCGGCTTCGTGCCGCCGGAAAGCTACTTCCACCAGTTAGCTCAAGTGGAAGACTTCGTCGGCCCCAGCCCAAGCTGGTTGTTCAGGGAAAGCCAAGCAACCAGGCGTTACTGGACGCTGAGCGCGGCGAGGAACCGTGATCTACTTCGACTCTTCGGCTATTATGAAACTGATCAGGAGAGAGGTTGAGACCGATGCCTTGATTACTTGGCTCAACGAGCGACCTCAACAGGCCGTCGCCACAAGTGAACTGGGACGGATTGAAGTCCTGCGTGCCGCACACAGGCTCGGTGAGCGAGTCTTGGCAGAAGCTAGAGCGGTAATGGATGACCTTGATTTGGTCCCGCTTGATCGGACAGTCCAAGACATGGCATGCGAGCTTGGTACCTCAGTACTACGCACGCTTGACGCTTTACACCTCGCCTCGGCATTGCTTATAGTCGACGAGCTAACAGACTTCGTTGCATACGACCAACGCCTCATTGAAGCTGCTACAGCGGTGTCATTGCCAGTGAGGGTACCTGGCCGATGAGCTATGCGTTTTGCGATAATCATCTCTGGCAGATGTCTCAGAGAGATTTCAAAGGTTTGCCGAATCGCAAATTCTGGCACAGCTGTTAGCCCAACTTGTAGCCACCAAAAAGAACCTGGAGTTACTGAAACAGAGAGGATATCCCTACATAGTCATACTTTCCACCCATATACGCTCCAGCATCATCTTTACAGACGATAAGGACCAGATCCATTATTTGCGGGTCTCCTCCACTCCCTAGGCGTGTCACAAGGAGATCTACGACACCTTGAAGGTCAAGGACACCACCAAGAGAAATCACAAAATAGTTGCAAGGTTGTAGTGACCGAATCAAGACCCTACAGACCCACTACCAGGAGCGTTGTGGTCATCAGCCGAAAGTTGGGTCAAGGCTATTAAGGCGTTGCACTTTATGTAGAACCCAGGTGATATAATACAATTATGTCCGCGGCCGTATTGCCAACCTTGGAACATGTCAGGTACGCGCCGGCTCATGAATTGGTTGACTCAATTGTAGTGGCCGGTATAATCAGGTCGGTGTATCGTACGCCAAAAGGACAGCAGCTGACTTTTGGGGCTATCCGCATGTGGGTAAGCGAATTTCGGCATGCTCCCTTGTGGGCCAAGCCACAAATCATAGAGCAGGAACCACCTGATGTAGATCCAGTCTGGGACGCTGTACTGGCTGGTACTGCTGAGTATCTGGCATTGGGAGATGCAATTGCAGTGCCGCCATGGGCTATGCAGCCAGGGAGAT
>JAMCPC010000011.1 GCA_023379725.1 Actinomycetota bacterium | reverse complement strand
GTCACGCTATTTACGGGACAGACCACTAGTAATATGCTATATTTTGACCTTAAGCAGTTATTTAAGCAGTTATCTCCTGAAGGCGCTTGGTGATTTCTTCTGTAGTTGAGTCAGGTGGTGCAGCCTGGAGTGCCATCAGCTTAGCCATATCACCCTCTACCTTGATCTTTCCAGCCATGAAAGCCTGCATACCTGCTTGGGCGTTTCCTTCGATCAGTATTGCCTTGGCTGTCCCATAGTCGAGTGTGATCTTTAGATGTGAATCGTCAATATGTCCCAGATCCACCTCTACTCCATTACCTGTCGTATCGAGATGTGCTTCTATGTTGCCATCTTCCCTGAAAGGCACTTCGATAATGACCAAATTGGCCTTTACCTCTACCGGTCGTGCTCCAGTATCTTTTCCTTCATACTCTGCACGTATCTTCTTTGCCTCCTCTATCCATTCATCGCTCAAAAACTGGTATTCTGCCATTCTATTTTCTCCTCTTTTTTAGGCCGCTTTTTAACGGCACAGTTCCTAATGCTACTTGTAAATTTGCTCTTGACTGCTTAGTCAATTGCTGGTTGTAATTGTATAACAGGTTATGTCACTCTGTCACATCAAGGCACAATATTCTGTCGATGGGATACTGTTGCCTGTCTACAGGTCGCCATCGTCCTGTTATAGTAGATGTTTATGCAGAAAGACACAGAATCAAGTGGTCGTATCAGCCGTGATGAGGTAGCTCATGTCGCTAGACTGGCGCGTCTGAAGATAGATGAGGATGAGTTGGATACCTACACAAAGCAACTCTCAGCAGTGTTGGACCACGCGGCGCAGGTAGCCGCTATAGATACCGCTGGAGTGCTACCTACGTCTCACCCAATACCTTTGATAAACGTCGCCAGGGAGGACGCTTTATCCTCCTCTATAGATCGTGAAGAGGTACTTTCTATGGCTCCAGGCACTGAAGCCGGTATGTTTAAAGTTCCAAGAATTATGGAGGATTCGCCATGACCGTCCAGGGAGGATTCGCTACGATAGGCTGGGCAGCCACTCTTGCTGCGATGATTCGTAGCGGCGAAGTATCTGCCCGTGAGGTGTCCAATCGATATTTGGATGCCATTGCAGAGCTTAATCCGTCATTAAATGCATTTACAACCACCACAGTAGAGAGCGCGTTGGAGCAGGCGGAGCAGGTAGACAGGTTGGTTGCCAGGGGCGAAGATCCAGGGCCACTTTGTGGGATACCAGTTGCGGTAAAGGATAATCTCTGTACCAGGGGTATCCCTACTACTTGTTCGTCGCGTATGCTTGACGGCTGGTGCCCGCCATATAGTGCAACTGTCGTAGAGGCATTACGACAGGCTGGAGCGATAATACTTGGTAAGACCAACATGGATGAGTTTGCTATGGGGTCATCGACCGAGACATCTGTCTATGGGGTAACCCATAATCCCTACAATCCAGAGAGGGTTCCGGGAGGCTCTAGCGGGGGATCTGCTGCTGCTGTCGCATCTGGGATGGCTGTGGTTGCTCTTGGTTCTGATACAGGTGGTTCCATACGCCAACCAGCTTCTTTATGCGGTGTGGTAGGGATGAAGCCTACATATGGTACAGTTTCTCGTTTTGGCCTTATTGCGTTTGCCAGTTCACTTGACCAGGTAGGTCCATTCGGTCGTAGTGTGCAGGATGTCGCACTGGCTTATTCTGTCATTGCTGGTTACGACAGTATGGATAGTACCTCACTGAAGGTCAGTTTCGATGGTCATTCGCGTTTTCTTCAGCTTGATGACAGCAATATCTCTACCAGAGGTGTTGGTAATAAGTTAAAAGGGAGACTGTATGGGGAACGATCCTCTAGTGCAGTAGCGGTTGGTGACAGGACAACCGGTACGGTGCAAATTGGTGGTCGTGATCTGGGTATCTATACCGATGAGGTATTGAATGCTCCTATTGATGGTATCAGGGTAGGCATACTCAAAGAGATTAGTGACGGTATTGCACCTGATGTGCATAGGCGAGTGATGGAGGCCGCTGAAGCTCTGGCTACGTTGGGGGCACGAGTAGACGAGGTATCCATTCCCGAGCTTGGCTATGCGTTACCTGCTTATTATCTGATAGCACCGGCGGAGGCATCTTCTAATCTTGCACGATATGACGGAATACGTTATGGATTACGTGTTGAAGATGAGGATGTGGTTTCTATGATGTCCGCTACTCGTTCAGCTGGATTTGGCTCAGAGGTGAAGCGGAGAATAATGCTGGGTACTTACGCGTTATCTGCTGGCTATTATGATGCTTATTATGGTCAGGCACAGCGGGTACGAACAGTCCTGATTGAAGCCTTTTCGCGGGCATATAATGATTTTGATGTGCTTATCGGAGCTACTGCTCCTACTACGGCGTTTGGGCTGGGGGAGAAGATAGGTGATCCTCTGACTATGTACCTATCTGATGTATGCACCATCCCTTCGAATCTTGCTGGCCACCCTTCTATCAGTGTGCCATATGGAACAGGAGATGATGGTTTGCCTGTTGGCGTGCAGGTATTGGCACCTGCACTGGGGGAGCCGGTCATGTTCAGTGTGGCAGCTGCTATTGAGCGGGTAGCACCGGAATTGCAGCCTCCCAAGCTATATTATGACGGCAGTTTGTATGATGAGAGTGCGTATCTGCAGGAGGCGGGTAGATGAACGAGGCGAATCAGTACCGTGGCTATGAGCCAGTAATAGGCTTGGAGGTTCACTGTGAGCTGGATACCGCTACCAAGATGTTTTGTGGATGTTCCAATTCATTTGGAGATGTGCCAAATACCAACATATGTCCAGTCTGTCTTGCCCTTCCTGGTTCGTTGCCTGTGGTGAATGCGACTGCTGTTGAATATGCTGCACGTATAGGCATTGCATTGCACTGTAAAGTGCAGCCATCCATATTTCATCGTAAGAACTATTTTTATCCTGATATGCCTAAGGATTACCAGATAAGTCAGTATGATGAGCCTATAAATGTAGACGGCTGGCTGGATTTACCAATGAGCGGAGTCCGTATTGGAATTGAACGAGCTCATATGGAGGAGGATACCGGTAAGACAACCCACATGGGAGGTGGTGGGCGTATCCATGACTCTGCCTATTCTCTTGTAGACTACAACAGGGCAGGTGTGCCACTTATTGAGATAGTATCTAGGCCAGATATACGTTCAGCAGAGCAGGCGCGTGAATACGTTTCTGAGCTGAGGATGATTCTGGTATCTATTGGTGTTTCCAAAGCGCGCATGGAAGAAGGGTCGCTTAGGGTAGATGCCAACGTATCTGTGCGTCCAACTGGCTCTGACACTCTTGGTACACGATGTGAGGTAAAAAATCTGAATTCCCTACGCTCGTTGACCAGGGCTATCGAATATGAGATCGTACGGCAGGTCGAGTTGCTGGAAGCCAGCGAAGCAGTTGTTCAGCAGACACGTCACTGGGATGAAGCCGGTGGAATGACGATAGCGTTAAGGTCAAAAGAAGAGGCTCATGATTATAGATATTTTGCCGAGCCGGATCTCGTTAGGGTTGATCTTGGAGATGAACGCATAGCTCAAATCGCCGCTGCATTACCTGATACCCCAGAGAAACGCAGGATGAGGTTGATACAGATTATTCAGTCTGTTGAATCCCTGCCATCTAATAGCGTGGGCGATGTTGGCTACGATAGTGCAGCAGTTTTGGATAGTACTGATACCAGACAGTTGAACAGGGTCGGCAATGTGATTACCGTTGTAGAGATGGGACTGGATCACTTGGTGATAGCTGCACTGGAGGGTGGCGTAACTGCAGATAGAGCCCTGTCGCGTACGCTGAACGAGGCAGCAGCGAGAATTGAGGATGCAGAGAAACTTGATCCTGCGGGATATACCAAGCTGCTCATGATGGAGCAGGATGGTAAGCTGACTGCTACTCAGGCAAAGGCGGTGCTCCAATCTATGATGGATGGCGGCGGTGATCCGGAGTCAATCGCTTCTACTATGGGATTTGAGGCAATGGATTCTTCGGAGATGATGGATATTGTGACTGGGATAGTCCGGGATAATCCTGATGAGTGGAGGCGCTATAAGGGTGGAGAGGCGAAGTTGGCACAGTTTTTTGTTGGACAGGCTATGAAGATTACCCGAGGAAAGGCTAACGGCAGGGAAGTAATCTCTATGCTGGATCAGATCGAGCAGTAAGTGGTGGAATCATTCTAACGA
>JAMCPC010000010.1 GCA_023379725.1 Actinomycetota bacterium | reverse complement strand
CGTTTTACAATGGTTACGCGTCAGTGAATATCCTGGGCGCGGATGATATAGAGCCGGGTTTTGATCCTGGTGAAACTGGCACTGTACAGTGGGTTCATGGATATGCCTCAGTCTCGTCATCTCCACCTTATGTAAATTATGGCAGTGCAGATGGATGTCCATCTGAGTATACTGGCTCCACCAATCGTGATGCTGAATGTTACAACTCTAATTGGTACCTATCAACGATCTTTTACTTCTCGTTTTATGGATCGACTGCCGCAACAGGTGCAGTACCTGAAATTTACTGGTCGGGGAATGGTCATGCAAATCAGCCAGTCCAGTGGGCCAATGTAAGTGCGTATGGCTACTATTACGATAATGAGAATGAGGGTTATGTAGTAGGACTATTGGATGAAAGTGACCTGAATAGTGCTAGCAATGATCCGCAGACTGCGTGGACCGATCTTTGGAACGCATACGAGAACTATCCTCCAAGTGGTCTCCTAGGTGTTGTTGCTAATTATATGGGGTATTCGCTCCAGATCCACGACGCGACGTAAACCGATGAATATTGATGACAGGGTAATAGTTGTTATTAAAAATATGAAAGTGAGGTTACAGGTTAAAATGGCCAGACACAGCAGTATCAAGATGATAGTAATGTTGGCAGCGTTGCTTGTTGGTGCTGGAGTGCTGGTGGCAATTGTAGGCAGCTCAGCGCTCACATCGGCTGCCTCTCATCATCGGAGTTTGTCGAGCGCACGTGTGGCCGGCTACAGCTCGCCATCACTTGCAACGCATTCCACCTCTACGTCGCGTCCGTGCCCATTCCAGTTTCTCATCAATTCTGATGAGGCTTTAATTACACGTATAGAGTCGTCACCGTCCAATTCTGCACCTCCTCCGTCCAGCCCGAGCTATCGCTATGGATTTTCAAGGGCGCAGCAGTTGAAGTGGACCAAAGGGATTGTTGCCAGGCTGCAGCGAATATGCTATCGGGACGAACACCCGCCTACACATCCTGTTACTCCGCCTCATTTGACGCCGACTATACCTCCTAGCGCGCGAATAGCTGGGATACAGACGATACGGCAGAATCCTCTCGGCTCTTCGTTCGACGGGCAAAACTTCTGGATGGGGCCCGTCCAGGGTTCTGTATGGGATCTTGTCTACGCGGGGAGCATAGGAAGTACTGGGAACGGACGGGGACAGGGGGCACTTTATATAGAAAAGGAGGGACGCCAGCCAGATAGGCAGTTCTGGATCAATGCCGTTGGGTTGTTCAAGGCTCCTGGCACTTACTCCCCGCTTACAGTTACGGGTTGGTCAGGGACGACACTACAGCTACGGACAGGCAGTGGCCAGATGCTCAGCTTCAACCTCGTTACTGACTCGTACTCGTAGTTGGCAGCAACAACTATGCTCTTAGCGCGACGGCATATATGGGCAGCAATGGTTCTGGTGGTGGCGGCGGGAGTAACCCTGGCTGCGTGTTCGTCGATTGCCCCGAAGCCGACTGCAACTACGTTACCACCCAAGGCAATATCTACATCAGTACATGCATATGTGTATGCGCGATACGCGATCCCTCAAAGTTTCGGTGGACGCGGAGTGCTGGACAGGGCTGGAATCTCTACTGGTAGTCTTGGGATTTTACTTGCGGTAGCCGGCTCCAATGTCCCAGGAAACTTGGTGGAGGTTTCAGCGGCATCCAAGCAACTCAACGTACTGGAGCGGGCACCGGTCGGTGCTTATCCAACGGTTGTATCTGCCGACTCAGGCTCCGCATGGGTACTCAATTCGGCAATGCCAGGACCAGGAGTACTTCCTCAGGCTGATTCAGGCACGGTATTCCAGTTCAACCGCGGTCTCAATATGACCTATAAATACAGACTACCGACAACCTCGGCAGCTGGACATTACGGTAATCCATTTGCGATGGTTTCCAGTGGATCCACAGCATGGGTGGTGTATTCGGGCCCGTCCCTAAGGATCATGGCGCTAAACGACGGGAAGGAGTCATACCTCAACTCGCTTCCGAAGATCAGTTGGAATACAAATGTCAGTGGCAACCCCAGCACTGTTGCACTTTGCAATTTACGGCTATGGCTTGCCACGAGTACGTATCTTGGTGCTGGTTCGACAAAACTTTACGAGATCAATTTGTCAAGCGGACATCTGGTAAAACAATTGACCTTACCTGGAAGTGGTGAAATTCACCTCGCGTGTGCCCCAAGCGGAGTACTGGTCGCTGGAGATAGCGGGGCGTTGTATCTTGCATCAAGCAGCGGAGCTGTTAAGATCAGTCCGGCGGCCACGGTCAGTAGCGGACTATGGGTAACTAGTGCCGTGGTGGTCGGTAGCGTCATCTGGGCTTCCTGCTTAGTTGGTGCTGAAGGCCACGAGCTTGTTGCGTACAACCTCCGTTCACCTCATCAGGTACTGGGCAGGATGAATCTCGGATCGGGTCCTCAAGCGGGGGTTTCGGACCTAGTTGCTAATGGGAATACCTTGATCGGATTATCGTCACCCTTTAATCTCGTAATCATCAAGACCGCCAATACTATATCGTAATCATCAAGTAAATGCTTGTCAATGAAGGCTTGCTGGATCCCTGGGGTTTCATGCCTTTATCCCACCTTAGATCCGAAGAACTCCAATCGTAGCCATATTCTGGGATTTTTTCATGGCCATTGACATCATGGCCATCGTCATCACTATCCTCACCTGCTGTTGACGACACCTATGCTTATCAAGCCTGGCCTATAACCACCTTGCCGGCATAGTCCACCGCAACACAGAAGCGAACCGTTGGACACGATACGGAAACGAGGACACCGCTCGGGTCGATCACCTTTGGTGATGACCACGAGACACCGTTGTATGTGGATACATCGCCAGAGCTGTCCACTGCAACACAAAAGCTCGGAGAGGGGCACGATACAGAGGCAAAGTTACCACTTGGATCGATCGATCGTGGTATCGACCACGTCATGGTAGTAGCGGTAGTAGTAGTGGTAGTGGTAGTGGTAGTGGTAGTGGTAGTGGTAGTGGTAGTGGTAGTGGTCGCTACTGTTCGGGGTTTTGTTGGCGTAGGTGCCGTGGTAGGAGAACAGGCTGCAGCTAGGAGACTGAGTGAAACAAGGATAAGGAGGACTTTTGATGCTGTGGCTCTCCCAGCCGTCCGGCACCATGCTTTTATGAAGTGGCCGCTTCTTATGTCTATTGTCTGTGTTTCTCATGTCCAGTGACTTCCTATCTCTTATGCACTGTGCGCTCTGATCCAAGCTCACGTCTGAAAACTCCCCTGGCCTGATAACTAAATAGGCACCAACAATCATACCGTCATCGACATTTATTGGTTTGCGTCGTACTTCATTCAAGCCTACTATGGCGACGGGAAGGTCGACGAGTTCAAGGTTATGCAGGTAGGCTGGCCATTGAGGTACTGGCAGTAGTCTCTCACTGCGCTATTGGATGCTAGAAGTGGTGATTCTGCATAAAATGACGGAAGATGGGTGGTCGATCGCTTATCGGGCATTGCAACCAGGTGCGTTCCACCAGGTGTAATTGCCCCAGCAGGGATTCTTCCACTCGTAGATACCACGAAACCAGCCGCTTCACCAGGAGACAAGGTAACTGTAGCCAAGATACCAAGGGGCTTCCTATCACCGGGATTACCTATCTCTAGTCTGTGGGCCGCCATTGCCCCTTGGGTAGGATAAGGCTCCCGGTTGCCGGAACTGACATTAGTCCATACCGGTATCATGTAACCCCTGAGACTGCAGGCACTGTCAGCGATATTGTAGACATTGAACAGGATGAGCTGGTTATGCATCCCACTTGCCCAGAGTACCTTACCAGCCAACTGGCTATCCGAGGAGGGGGTAGTGAGCGATACTTTTAGATCCGCTGCGGTGCAGCGAGGCACGGTGGGTGTCGATGTAGCAGTGCCACTCATCTTTCGGGAGGCTATAATTGTCTTTCGGGAGGCTATAATTGCAATTTTTGGCCTCTTGGATGCCAATTGTAGTTGGCTGGTAACTGTGAAAATCACGGTCAATACTACTGCTGCGGCCACAAGAATAATTACCTTTTTTTTAAAGGAATTCAACTGCATCTTCATAATTATTTCTCATCTCCAGGTTAGCTACTGCTGACATACTTAATTATACTCCTGGGGGTGTCAAGAGGTAAGCATGAATATTATGAATAATTTTTATTACCTACCGGCATAATCGGATTTAATATATTCTGTTATCGATTTGGGCTTTACTCTACCCAACCATGGTCTTTCAGTAATCTCCTTTACGCAACCCAACTTTCGATACGGGTTATCTCTTTCATGCTTCCTCTACTTCTTATATCAGCGAATTAAAATATCTCTGTCCAGGAGACTTGGCGCATTGCAGCATCAGATTGTTTTCTTGCGTGACCGACCCTGATTTGTACGGATTATGTCGTGCAATATTGTCTTTCACAATCTATTACATGCCTGCAATTTGCTCTCTGTCATTCGTTACCGCTCCAGCATACAAAATTCCATTCACTGCATCCATAACGCTTCTCTATGAGCCGTAGGACGGCTCTCACGGCACCAGGGTACTAATAGGGGTGCCCTCTTACACCCCTACCATGGTGAGGTGATTGATCCGACGAAGCGGTGCTCTTGACGGCGGATGATCGGTGTCAGGCGATGCGATGAGTTTATCTTCTGTTGATCGCCGCAGGGGGTTCAAACTTTCCAAAAAATACTCACATATTTACCCTCTTATCACTTTTCTACCTACTCTCATGTATCTACATCATCTCTACACAATCTCTATAACCCTTTCCAATATCTCACATTTTTACCCTCACATTTTCATTTTTTGGCTCTAAAAAACCATCATTACCCTGGTATTTTGTCTTATTGACAATCATTTTCAATAAGCTCACACCTATTCCTACCTGGTCTTTCGTCACTCCAATCTATCGGTACACGAGTAATGGTTAGGAGACACAGTATGCACCACTGCCCGGTATCTCAATGTGATGTGTTTATGTTCTGTAGAGATAGAGGCAAATATCAACAATCCGCTCATATAAGAGAGTAGGAGAGGTGATCTGTCACCCAAGAAGAAAGGAAGTTGAAATGCTTAAGTTTTATAAAATTGACGATCTTAAATACTTTACGGACTACGTCGTTGCGTGGCGTGGCTCCATCCAGTCGAAAGATCGGTAGAGATGTACCTGCTGCTGTGTACCTGGCTACTCGTCCTGATTGGGGATGGCCTGACATTCGTACTGCTATGGAGATGATACGAGAATGCAAAGAAAACGAAGCGGTGGCAACCAAAGCCTCTGTTACACCTGCTCCTGATAAGCATCGGATAACTCTACTCCAGCGTATGCGTGATCCTGCACGCTTTGGAGAGCCAACGCCACATACTAACAGCCAGCCAACCCTTGAACATGAAGCGTTGACAGTACCCATGTAGGCATGAAAGGGGCTGTTTTCGCCAAGCCTCTGACCTGGGCTTTTTATCCGCTGATATATAGAGATAGGAGGTTATATTCGTGGAAAAGGTATTGCAAGTGGAAACAAGAAGATGGAATAGAAGAAGCATGAAAGAGATAACCCGTATCGCATATTCAGCAGAAGAGGTTGCAAAGATGCTTGGCATAACCCGTGAACATGTATATGCCCTTATGGATAAGGGACTTCCCACACTCAAGCTGGGACGTACACGGCGTATCTTAAGCGATGATCTCGATACTTGGCTAAAAGAGCAAAAAGAGATACGAAATAGTCGATAGCTTTAAGATGGATTGAACACCTTTGCCACATCTATCACTTTTCGTACTCTGTGACGATAGACCTGTTCAAGCATCGCAGTTGTAGTATGTCCCATGAAGTCAGCTAATTCCTCTATGGGAACCCCAGCATCAGAGAGCATGGATGCTGCAGTATGGCGCAGTTCATAAGGCACCACCGGAGGATCTATACCTGCCAGTTTGCAGAGTTTCTCAAGACGCCCCTGAACTGTCCCGGGGTGTTGGATACCTCCATCTCTACTCGGAAACACCAAGCCCTCGCCACTGGCATTGTTCCTGTGGCATCTCATCGCCTCTGAAAGACGATCCGGCATCGCAAGCACCCTTAGCGAACCCTGGGTCTTTACGGTTCCTATTGCATATCCCAAAGCAGTCTTCTTGCGGGCTTTTACCACATGGATTACATTTTCTTCCAAATCCACATCCTCCCACATAAGACCGGCAAGCTCACCGGGTCTAAGACCAAGTAGGACAGCAGCTGTCCAGAATGCCTCATCTTTTTCTCCTTCTATCACCGCCAGGAACCTTTTAAGTTCCTCATGGCTAAGCGTGCGCCTCTTTTTGGGTTCTCGAGCTGATGCAGGGATGATGCTAAGCCGTACGGGGTTTCTTGGGATTATCCCTCTTTTTTCTGCATGATTGAGCATAAAGGAGAAAACGGAGCGTACGAGGATGATGGTGTTCTTCGAGAGCCCTCTCTCTGCCAGGTCTGCGAACATGGACTCTACGTGCTCTGGTTTCAGTTCGCACACCCTTATCTCTCCAAGTGCAGGAAGGATGTGGTTCCTTATGCTACCTACGTAGTTGTTCCTTCTCGATGCGCCTATGTCGAGAGAGGGAAGCACATTCGCCTCCCAGTCGGCAAGGTACTCACCAACGGTAGGTCCTAAGAGAAGTTGGCGTTGTTGTCGAGCGTTATCCTCATCACGATTTGCAAGCATCTCGTGAAGTGCATTTAACGCTTCAGATTTGGATGTTGCCACCCTTGTCCTTCTATGTAGGTGGTTGGAAGCGTCTCGCCAGGAGATGGCTGCCCTCCATTTAGATAGTGTCTTGTCGAAGTAAACCGATCCGTCACCATTGGCTCTGCTCATAATCTCATTATATCATGTGTTGCAACCACTGTTGCAATAACTGGCATATATCAGTTTACATCAGTTAACGATAATTGACAATTATTACCTATGTGACCTGGGCATATATACGTCGATCCTGGTAATACACCCCATTACCTGGCATAATGAGAAATATTGCCGTAAAAATGGCATCTGATAAGGTATTATACAATGGATACAGAATGCAGTAAACGACATATGGACTCCATGGGAGAGAATCTCTATGTGGGTGACTATGCAGACGAGATAACCATCGATCTGAAAGAGAAGCTCGGGTTAGACCTCGACCACAAGTTCCTTACCCTCAAAGAGATCAGGAAAATTATCGGATCA
>JAMCPC010000009.1 GCA_023379725.1 Actinomycetota bacterium | reverse complement strand
GTGATAATATCTTTCTATGGCACCAAGCAGTACAGACGAGATAACCAGCAAGACAAGAGATCCGCTCGACATAGACGAGACAAACGACAAAAGGGCTGATATCTCAACCAATGATCACGTTACCCCGGTAGGAGATCAGATTAGCGGTGTTGCTCCTTCAAATGCAGGACCTGAATACGGTAGGCAGCGCAGGCGCAGGATGCCTGCTGAACAACGACGCCAACAACTACTCAATGTAGCTGGGATAGCGTTCTCGGCCAAGGGGTATAAGGGAACCACCATGGAGGACATATCCATGCTGGCAGGAATCACCAAACCGATACTCTACCAGCACTTCCCATCCAAGCGTTCCCTATACAAAGAGCTGGTTACTAACGCAAGTACCAAGCTGATAGATGCCATTGCAGTCGCTACGGCCAGTGCTACATCACCGAAAGAGCAGGTAGAGTTTGGGTTTAGGGCTTTCTTTGCGTTGCTGGCAACCGAAATGGATACGTTCAGGCTACTTCTTATGAGCGACATGCAGGACGACAGAAATCTCTCTCTGGCCTTGCGAAATGTAGAGGACTCCATAGCTGGCATCATCCGTAACCTTATCGACATCGGACTTGAAGAGGAGCATCGCACCATGCTTGCACAAGCAGTAGTGGGGATGGGAGTAGCGGTCAGTAGGCACTGGGTGGAAATATACAGCCGTAGCGATCCGCCGCCGCCGCCGACCCAAGAAGAGGCAGAGTTGCTGGCTAGGAGGTTGACAGATCTGGTATGGGCGGGTCTCCGTGCAGTACACGCCGATTAGCTGCTACCTGATATCCATTTAATATCACCCTGTCGCCCGCTACATGCCATCCAACCGCCTACCTACATATTGCATAGTCTCTCGAAGATCATTTCCTTCAATAAATCGTTCTACAGCCTTATCTCCACCAAGATAGACAATGACACACTTAGATACACTCTTTTTGGTAACGGACTCCACCATACCTGCATAGCAGGCCAATTGATAGAGATGGCTGTCTCGTTCATGCTCGTTCGACATACCATGCTCGTTCGACCCATCGCCTAGCCTGTCCTCGCATAATAATTCGCCAGAGGTTCCATTCAGTAGCTGGTCGGATACCTCGTTCAATAGCTTACCTGACGCATCTAGCGCCTTTGATGCCTCTGGTGTCACTGACACCACGTTTGGTTTATCGATGAGTCCCTCCGTCTTGAAGTCAACGACGATTAAGCCGTCATCGGACTCAATCAAAAGATCTATCGTTCCCTGTACTACCCCCTGCGTAATTCCCTGCACGGCTCCAGGATTGCCAATTCCAGGACGATATGGTGTACCTAAGGTATGCCCACGTGGCTCAATAGAATCTACGGGATCGTCTACATAAGGGAGAGAAGCCGGATGCACCGTACCCATAAGCGCAGCAAAAAAGCTATCTAACGATGTGGCAACAGGTAACTCCTGCCTGTAGCGATATGTTGCAGCAAGGTTGACTGTACTGTTTCCAAGCGCATTCACAACCATACGTCTCATCTCACCAGCCATCTCTTCTATATGATAAGACCTCGCTATCCTCTGAACCATATAATCCAGTACGTCCCTGCCATCTCTGTACTCTCCTCTATGTATAGTATCATTCATCTCACTAAGATGTGTTTCAACATTTCTAAAGTACGTTCCTGGCATAACTCCTTTATGCCGAGCATCATTCATCTCACTGTGACCTCTCATGGCCAGCAATACCTCCCTCAGATCAAGTTGCTCAAGCACTTTATGAACTGCAGTACCAAGTACCTGTCTATCCTCGCGAGAACGGGCAACGCCCTTAACGCGAGCAGGCGGCACACCACTAGCACCCTGAGTATAACGATCGCGCGCGAGCCACTCCTGGATTGCTGTCGGCTTAATGATATATCGCGAATTATTCCTCATCATCTCGGACAGTCTCTGTTTTTTCATGATAAACTCTCTAATCTGTCCGGCAAGTATGCCTGTGGCCTCACCAGCAGGCACTCCAGTGACTCCTCCTGCATGTGTGACTCCGTCCACATGGTCTGCCCCACTCATATCACCGGCTCCTCCTATATGCATGGCCCCGTCCAATGCCTGCTCCCTCTCACCCACTACCGGAAAATCAAACTTGAATTCAGGGTGTGTATTAAACCACTCGTACAACAAAGCGGCGTAGCAGGTATCTTTATTGCTTCCCTCTTTATGATGGACCATAAATATCAGATAGTCTCTCGCTCGGGTACAGGCGACATAAAGTAGCCGCTTACTCTCATCAATATCAGCCTGGGCATCTATCGCCGCAAGGTCATCAAAGCCTTTGGATTTGACTCTCCCTGCCTTAATCGACACCTGCCCACTTGAATCAAAAAGTACCGACGGCCGAATGGTATTTGTCGAGCCACCGTCTATACCTGCAACGAATACTGCCGGAAACTCCAGACCCTTCGCCCCATGAACAGTCATAATTCTGACTACGTCGTCGTCGTCATCCTGGGGGATCTTAAGTGCAGATCTATCCTCTAACAATGCTTGATTGTCGACAAAATTAATAAAGTCCACAATATGACCCTTGGAAGTATCATCGAAATCGACAGCCTTTGAAAGCAACCAGCGAAGCAATGCCACCGATTCCCTGCTATGTCTACTACCCGTATAGGCAGCCAGCATTCCCAGATCAAACAGAATATATCTTATCAGGGCAGATATGGATTCACCCATAGACATGTCGACCAAGCGGCGAAGAATGCCCATACCCTCCTCAATATGTGCCACAAAGTCTTCTCCTCCGGTCGTATCGTCGTATAACTCCTTTTCCTGCTCGGCAACATTGCACTGCTCGTCAAAGAGGCTCCATTTCCTTCCACTTGCATGCCATAGATATATATCTTCGTCGCTGCATCCAACCAACGGAGAACGCAATGCGGATACAACGGCCAACGGGTCATAAGGATCTGCTACCGCACGTAGTACGGATAAAATGTCGAACACCTCATCCGAGTTCCACGCGCTCCCTGTCCCCTCTAAATGGTAAGGTATGCCAGACTCGATAAACTCCTTTTCAATGCTTTCCACCGAGGTTCTCCTCGGCAGCAAAATAGCAATGTCTCTGAACCGTATCGGCTTCACCTCACCATTACGGCTATATACTGGCCATTGCTGCTCCACCATCAGTCTGATGGATCCAGCCATATCTCGTGCTGACAGTCGGCGAACCTCGTCTATATTGTTTCCCCCAGTATCACCTTTGGCCAAGGCATCTCCTATGGAGTATACGTGCAAAGGAAGCAGTTTGCTACCTGCATCATCTGAAATCGCTCTGCTCTCGGAATGCTGGCCTGCCCTTCCCGCAAGCAGGGCATCACCACTCAGTTCATTGTCGTCGAAGATATCCACAAACAACTTGTTCACCAGGTCGATGATCTGTGGCACCGATCTAAAGTTGGTCTTCAAGATGACCCGCTCCCCAATTGCCGCTGTACCACCTGCTCTGTGGCCAACCGGACCATCTGCTCTGTGGCCAACCGGATCGCCGCCATCTGCTCCGTTGATGAAAGTAGCATCAAAAGCACTATCGCCTTCTACACCACTCTCCCTTGCATTACCTAATCCAGACAAGCTACCTCCTGCTGCAACACCACTCGTTGCATTATGCAGTAATGACCTATACAGGTGGACATCTGCACGTCTGAATCTATATATTGACTGTCTCGGATCACCGACTACGAACAGGCTACCTGGTCGAACATTGGAAAAGTCACACGTATCATCCTTTGATACGATATAACCTACGATCTCAGCCTGGAGCGGATCGGTATCTTGAAACTCATCTACAAATATATACGGATACTCCTCGCGCACTCTCTTGCGTACATCTACATTGTCACGCAATAGATTACGGGCAAGGACCAAGAGGTCATGGAAGGTAACCCTACCCTGCATCACACGTTTTCCTGCATCCTCGAGGACCAACCCAGAGATCATATAGGTCAACTCATCGGCAACATAAGAGCCCGCTCTCTCGACTATCGACTCAGCCTGCTTCCTGATACCATCGCATTGTCCCCTTACGTTATCTATCTCCTGCCAACTGGCATTCTTCCCCACCTTGGATACACTCTTCTTAAAGCCCCAGTCACTCTCCCTGCTCCCTCCAAGGGCTGAACTCAATGTCTCCAGCATCCCATCAATATCATCATCAATATCATCTCTGGCGAAATAACGCCGTAATTCATCACGAAGAGGAAGTAGTGACTCCTGTATGTACCTATATAGCCTGTCGTCTTGGTCGGTACATGCTACGCCACCTTGGAGTGCATCAAAGCTACCCAGCAACTCAACAACCATAGGTGCGACCAACTCCCTTAAACTGCCCTGTTCGCTTCCATGCTCAAGGGCGTCCTGGATGCCCTTGGTTACCTCTACCAGATAACCATTTTGATAAGCAGGTAGTAAAAGACGATCCCAATTGTCGTGTAATCTCTCATATATCTTACGCAAGCCAGAGGAGCTGGCTCCCAGAGAATAGTAATGTCCAAGCAACTCTCCAGATCGTTTGCCGTCCATAAGTCGCTTTATCGCCGCACTCCAAGTCTCTGCCAGATATGCAGTCTCGGCAATATCATCCAGACTCTGGAACCCTATAGGTAAAGTGGAAAAGGTACCGTAACTACGTAATATGCGTGCAGCAAAGGAGTGTATGGTAGTAGCCACCACAAGAGGCTCAGCACCACTCAACTTCTCTTCTATTCGTTGCGAGAGTTCCCGTGCAGCAGCTTCGGTAAAAGTGATGGCCACGATATATGATGACCTACCGTTACGAGCAATGCCACTACGCATCTGGCTTGCGACAGTGAGTA
The DNA here is from genome assembly GCA_023379725.1 of Actinomycetota bacterium. Lineage (GTDB taxonomy): Bacteria > Actinomycetota > Acidimicrobiia > Acidimicrobiales > JAMCPL01 > JAMCPL01. Next base: position 4,803 of record JAMCPC010000009.1, on the reverse strand, counting down.
CCCTAGATACCAACGAATCCGTCTTTCCCGTGCCGGCTCCCGCCTCTACAAACAGTACACAGTCTACCCTCTTCGCGATTGTATCTCTGGCAGCGGTATCCGAAAGCGTCTTACTGGCATCCTCCTCATGGCTAAAGCCAGGGGCTTGCGAGGCGGGGTTAATCATGGCTACAACTCATCTCAGCTGTTCCACTATTCCATTCAGATTGGTATTATTATCTCCTCCTTCGAGGAGTTCCATAAGGGTAGCTCCCTCTGCCGTCAGTTCCTCTTTCTTTCTCTCCCATATCCGATCACGACTTGGAGGACATAACCTCCTCACCGCACATGAATTGCAGTTATCAAAGGAATTATTGGCATCAAACGATCGTTTGGCTCCGGGAATTGCAGGAAATTTTCCCTCACCTATAGACGTAAGCAACCTCTCCAATGCCCAATCGAAGCGCTCTATTGCCTGGTCACCCAAATCCATAATGTATTTAGACGCAGCTCTGGATCTTGAGATCAGCCAGTACTGCGCTGATACCTGAGGAGTTTGTTCATCTTGGAGCGTTTCATCATTCCCGCCGCTCCCGCGAACGGCCGCAAGAACGTCTTTGGCAACATGCCCATATACGAACATCTGAAGATGTCTTCCTCTGTCTACAGGATCTTTGCAAAGCCTACTTAGACTATCCTGCTTGCCAGTCTTGTAATCAGTAACAAATATACGCCTGCCATCGGCTGAACAATCCAGCCTATCGATCTTCCCTCGCAGATCTACCACTCTGCCGTCCAGCAATTGATAATGGCAACTGGGGTAGTTATTCAAAGATTCCGCTGATGGCATCCCAAACAATGCCTCTGCAGCCACTGGTGATACAGAGTACGATTTTTCAAATTTCGTCTCCTCGTCTACAAATCTGTCCAACTCTTCCAGTATCCTCTTGCGTGTCCGCCCCCACAAAAATGGGTGACCCACAAAAGTATCTGTAGGAACCTCATCGAGATACTGAGATGCAATGCCCATCATCAAATCACGCCCCCCGATATCACCATGCAGCCTTCTATCTACATAAATCTCCAGTATCTTATGGATGATAGTTCCCTCGCTTACAGGAGGCAACGAGTCGCTCTCTTCTGGCACATAACGATCATGCAACGACATAATTCTTTCAAAGAGATAGCGTCGAGGACACGTAGCATAGGTCTCAAGCTGAGTAGCAGATACTCCAGTAGTTCTATTCTTCACGGGCGACATATCATGAGTATCGGATCCATCGTAGTGGTGACTGCTGCCTGCATCGGTATCATCGGCTTGAAACTCCGTATCGAGATTGATAACACAGCTATTGTCCAATCTCCCATCAAAGGCCGTGAATAAACTGCTTATCCTACTTGATATTACACTCGTACACCTGCTTATACGATCACATAACAACTCCTCCGGAGCAAGCTCTTTACCCTGGACCGGCTCTCCTTGTTCTACCGCCTGCCCACCTTGGGCAACCCTCCCTTCCCTAATTGCCTCTTCTCCCTGGACCATCTCTCCCGCCCTAGCAATCTCTCCCGCCCGCACAAGCAGCTCCTCCTCGCTGGTATCGCCATCGGTCTGCAACCTACTTGACACGACAGGTAGGGAGCACTTGGGGGTGCCATCAAGCGACACATCAAGAGACACATCAAGAGACACATCAAGAGACACATCAAGCAATCGGAAAGCCAGTTCGGCGATACTAAGATAGTGGCCATTCCCTGCAAGATCGCCTACAAACGAGGTGGATTGGCGTGATCCGGTACTGTCATCAATAAAATCATTTACCAAATAAGACTGTATATCATCTCCTCTTTTCTCGTCCCACCTATGGAAAGTAGTGATAACCCCCTTAGCAGATGACAACATAGCATCGACCAGATTACTTTTTGCACGATTTACATAGTACTGGTCATCTGGCAATCCAAGAGAACCCCTGACTCCATTGGATAAAAGTCTGTATACAAGTGGTGGCGGAGGTGGAAATCGATCGGCATTCAGGCCAGCAATAAACACTCGCTCAAACAACATCCCGACGCTCTGCCCTAGCGTCCCCAAGAACACACCATCGATACCACTTGCGGGACTATACGGCAGGTAGTCGTCAGCACCAAACTCATCATCGCCCCCCTCGTAATCTCCAACACCCAATAATTCGTCGTCGCTGGTCGACAGTCTGGCGGCAGAGCCATATTGAACAGAAGCCAATTCTTCTTTGAGTAGAGAGAAAAACTCATTCACTAAATTTCCTTTGGAATATTTCGTCAGCTCCAACGACATTGCCGGCCCGTCAATGTGCAATCTATGAACCTCTCCGATACGCGTTATTACTCTCTTTATCTCTACGGCCGTATCGTGAAATTCTCTTAGAGTTCTGTACCTGCCAAAAGATGCACTGTCGATATTATGATCACCTACCATATTATTAGAGGTATTATTAGAGGTACCCACCAGGTACCTTATCCATGGGGGCACCAGTAGCTCAAACAAATTATCCAACATGTCACCGGATAACGACTCAAGCTGATTCCAGTTTTGCTTTCCGGATAAATCGTAAAGCCCTTCGAGCTTACGAAGGAACTCAAGCACATGGCAAGTTGCTGTTGAAGCTACACTGATGTCCTTGGCCACATGCCCTTTAGCAGAATACTCCCTGGCAGAGCGCTCTTTGGTGGCATCACCACTGCTCAATCCCGCCTCCAATAAATCAATCCACCCACGGGAGCTGACCTGGATACTGAGTGTATCCAATAGGTGCGCCATCTCTATAAACACCCTTGCACACTCTACATATCTACGATACGACTCCGGTAATGAGATGTTGTTGTCGGCAGTTACATGCTCTGCGTAAATACTATACAACTCAGGTAAAGAACCCGATACCCCTGCAATCCACTGCATAGTAATCCCCATATCGGACAACCACCGTGATACGGCCTTCCTGTCCCAATGGTGATCTATTGCATCCAGCAACCCGGTAAACAACCTGGGAATTGGATAAGTGGTCAACGAGGTCTGTTCCACTGCTGTACACGGTATATCCCACTGTCGAAGGTACTGGATGAACAGCCTACGATACGGCTGTGGTAACGGATACAGGATGCACAACTCACTGGGCGCTACGCCAGCTTCCAATTCCTTTATCACTGCCTGTACGATAGCTCGTACCTCTCCATCTATATCATGACAAGATATCACTTCTTCAAATACAGGTTGTACCTTACAGTTGCCTGCACGAGAACCTGCTGCACCAATACTCATCAGTCCGGGATATTGAAGAACAAGGTCAGAAAATGGATCGCCCAAACCCTTGGAAATTTCTTCCAAGCCATCTCTGTTTTCCTGAAGAGCGTAAGCAATTACCTTATCAGGTAATCCTGCGCTCCCACTCCTGAACAGAGAAGAGATATCTGTGTCCGTAGCTGTCGTATCGGCTACCCATTCGCGATACGCCTCCACTATGTCGGTATCAAGAGCAATTCCCAGCTGATTCAGCCTATTGCGTAGCTCGAGAACCAGTTTACATATGTACCCATCGGTATCGTCGCTACAAGCATACCGCTCTATTGTAGAAGTGGCAACGGTGGAAAGCTGGTGAAATACATCGACCAGAGCACCTGCTAAATTGTAGTCAGTAAGAACATCACTACCTGCCTCTATACTTTCCCCCTCTTGGTCTGGATGTCTACCAGGTTTTAATCGTTCTGAATATACGGGTGCCAGATACCGCAGGAGTAAATCAACAGTATCTCTCCCCTGCCTGACCATGCCCCAATTCTCCGGCTTTGCATAAAACCACTCCGTGCCAACACGATAAACGAATTGGAAAGGAGTTAATATGTCTATTCCCGCATAACCGGCATTACTATAGCCCGAAGCGTAACTGAAACTACCACAACCAGACAAAATCCCTCTCATCCACCTCTGGCAAGCAGTATTCGGCACAACTATACACGTCTTTACAAATGGATCTACATTTGATATCTCATCAAGAAGTTGCCCAAGCTGTGACTCGTGATAACGACGACTATCGCCGGACCAATGAGTCGACGAATTATGGCTTGCTGCATTGCCGACGATGTCTTCCTCGGTATCCAAGTCTGGTTCTCCTGCTCGCCGGTTATCGGTCATCTTTTAATTCTACGACATGGGTGTATCACTTATAACGCGAAAGAGACCCAATGAAAAATCATGGGTCTCTTAAAAAATCCGGCAACGACCTACTCTCCCAGGGGAATGCTCCCCAAGTACCATCGGCGCTGGTGGGCTTAACTTCCGTGTTCGGAATGGGAACGGGTGTTTCCCCACCGCTATAGTCACCGAAAAACTTTATATATTATAGCACGCTTGTAAGCGTGTCATTGAACTCTCCATAGCGAGCACGATAAGGTATCCAAGCCCTCGGCCGATTAGTACCGGTCGGCTGAACACGTTACCGTGCTTACACCTCCGGCCTATCAACGTGGTCGTCTGGCCACGGGCCTTACCAGGTTATTCCTGTGGGAGATCTAATCTTGGGACGGGCTTCGCGCTTATATGCATTCAGCGCTTATCCCAGCCGTAGGTCGCAAACCAGCCATGCCCTTGGCAGAACAACTGGCACACGAGAGCTACGTCCGTCCCGGTCCTCTCGTACTAGGGACAGCCTCCCTCAAATCTCCTATGGCTGCACCGGATAGGGACCGAACTGTCTCACGACGTTCTAAACCCAGCTCGCGTGCCGCTTTAATGGGCGAACAGCCCAACCCTTGGGACCTGCTTCAGCCCCAGGATGCGACGAGCCGACATCG
>JAMCPC010000008.1 GCA_023379725.1 Actinomycetota bacterium | reverse complement strand
GAATTAAGCGAAGTGATGTCACTGCCGGCAGAATGCACCTGCCACCAACTAAAGAATGACCATCCGGCGATCAGTACTATAAGCACTATCCCAGCGGCAACTGACCATGCCTGCAACTTCCTCTGAAAAGCACGCTCCCGAACCTCTGCGGGAACCAAATTAAAGCGCCTTACCCCCGGGAATACATCAGGCTCTACCAAGCCTACTGCGGTAGAGATAACTGCATCCATCTCTGCAATCTGCTCTTGAGTAGCCTCCACTTTTGACATATCCAGCTTTGCAAGAGGCGAGACTGGATATACTGGCACACCGGCATCGGCCTGCAGCGCAGGTAAGAAGCCTTTAAGCCTGGAGCCTCCTCCGGTAACAAGCATTCTGGCCACCTGGCCACCATTCGGTAAAGACGAATAAAACCGTAACGAATTCTTCACCTCATCAATCAGCTCTTTGATAGAGCTTTCAGTTGCCCTTGTTGCCGCCTGCACTTGGGGTGAGTCATCGTAACCTATGCGCTTTTTCAGAGTCTCAGCGTCTCCAAAGGGTATATCCATGGTACCGGATATGGCCATGGTAGCGGTATTTCCACCCACATTCACCATCCTCACAAATTGAGGACGCCCCTTTTGATGCACAACCAGCACTGTCAGTCCAGCACCTACAGAGAGTAGTGCTTCCGGCTGCTCTATGGCGTAGGATTGATCGCATAGCGCTCTGATAAGGGCAAGGGGAACCAGGTCTACTGCCACCAAGTCGAGCCCGGCTCGCTCTACTGCTTCAGCTGCCGGTATGACAACCTCTTTGTGTGCAGCCACTACCTGTACTTTGCGCATCATCCCCCCATCGGCACCTGCAAAGTCGGAGAACACCTGGGACTGCATCACTACCTGGTCAGAGGAGAAGGGCAATACCTCAGAGGCTTGGAAGCGTACTACACTGTCCACCTCGTCATCTGGCACATAAGGTATCTCTATATCTCTGGTAATTGCCCTGACTCCGGCAACCCCGATAGTTACCGACTTCGTACTGAAACCGCCGACATTGAATAGCCGCTTCAAGGCATCCGCCACCGCCGATACGTCATGCACCTCACCGTCTACCACGGCACCGGGAGTAATACCCACTTGCATAAAGGTTACAAGCTGCGAACGACCCTCACCAGTCTCTATCTCGGCAGCCCTAACCGCACTGGTCCCGATGTCTACGCCTACTACCCTTGCCATAGATGTCTTTCCTCTCTCTCCATACGACCCTAACTACTCGCTCTACCGCTACCCATCGGTATAACTATACACGATATTCTTGGCCAACGCAAGGATATTACTCAAAATGGTAGAATATGCAAGCGTGTCTGCCGTCTCTACTTACCGGTCGGATATATCCAGCAAATCAATAGCTGGGTACGTGCTTCACGTAGTCAAACATCGGTAGGTAAAGCGATACCACCATCACACCCACAATTGCACCCATCAATACCGTCATGAGTGGCTCCAGCAAAGAGGCAAGGCTGTTCACCGTGGCCTCCACCTCCCCGTCGTAGAACTCGGACACCTTCATGAGCATGGCATCCAGGGAGCCCGCCTTCTCTCCGACCTCCACCATCTGGGTAACCAGATTGGGTATGACTTCAGGATGATGCGCGAATGGCTCGGCTATGGAGCGCCCCTGGCGTACAGCCTCCTTTGCCTCCTGCAACACATCTGCCACCACCTGATTGCCGGCGGTATCTGAGGTGATATCCAGACTCTGCAGAACAGGCACACCTGAGCCCACCAGCGACGCAAAACTGGATGAGAACCTCGACATGGCCACCTTGTGCATAAGCGGGCCGAAGACCGGGAACTTGAGCTTGAAGCCGTCCCATGTGCGCTTGCCAGGGCCGTTCTTCCACTTCACAAAGGCAACTATAAGCGCAATTATCACAGCCAAAACGAGCAGCCCCCATATCGATGCAATTGTATTGGAGATACTTATCACTATACGGGTAGGCAACGGCAGCTTGGCACCACCGAGAGATGAGAATATCTTCTTGAATATTGGGACGATGAATACGATCATAGCCGTCAATATAATGACCATCATAGTACCCACAACTGCCGGATAGGTCATAGCTGATTTCACGCGGCGATTGATAGCTGCCCTCTTCTCCATGGTGGTGGACAACTGCCCGAGGACGGTGTCGAGCGTACCGGCAGTCTCACCTGCCTGCACCATAGCTACATATAAGTTGTCAAATACCTTCGGATGCTTGGCAAGGGCCTGGGAGAATGGAAGCCCCTGCTCTGCGTCGAGCCTCACCTCGTTGAACACCTTGGCAAGCTGCTTGTTCTCCACCTGGCTGACCATGACCGACAAGGAACGTACAAGCGATAACCCCGAATCGACCATGGAGGAGAGCTGGCGAGTCGCTACAGCCAACTCGCCAAGCTTTACCCTATCGGTGAGACCGGGAATATTCAGATCGGCCTTCAGGCTCATCTGGCTCTTAGAGCGTGGCTTTACAGATACGGGCAAATACCCCATCTCCCGCAGCCTTCTTACGACCAGATCTACACTGTCACCATCAAGAGCCCCCTCTACGAGTTGACCCTTCTGGTCCCTTACCTTGTAATCAAATGTTAGAGCCATATCTACCTCTTTTATCTACCCCTTCACTCGTTGTCAATGTACCTACTCTTACTCTCCTGCCTCATTAATGATCCTGCTGCCTTCCTGCTGTAAAGACACTGCATACACACACTACACATACAATGCCGCATACCTACGATGCCAGATGGCTGCGGAGGTCCTCTTCATTCCGGCACCTGTCGAATGCCACCCCCTCGGTAATCTTCCCCTCTTTCACCATCTTGGCAAGTCCCTGATCCATGGTCTGCATACCAAATTGTGCCCCGGTCTGCATAAGAGAGTATATTTGATGTATCTTCTCGGAGCGAATCAGGTTCCTGATGGCCGGAGTACAGACCATCACTTCACAACATGCTACTCTCCCTGTACCTTCCGCATCCACCATAAGTTGCTGGGTTACCACCGCCTCCAGTGCAGCAGAAAGCTGGGTACGCACCTGAGACTGCTGGTTGGTCGGGAATACGTCAATAATACGATCTATGGTCTGCGGTGCGTCCTGGGTATGCAATGTAGCAAATACCAAGTGGCCGGTCTCTGCAGCGGTAATGGCCATGGATATGGTCTCAAGGTCACGCATCTCACCTACCAATATGACGTCAGGATCCTCTCTCAGCACCCGCTTGAGGGACTCCGCAAAGGAGAAGGTATCAGAACCTACCTCACGCTGGTTCACCACAGAGCGCTTGTGGTTGTGGAGGAACTCGATAGGATCTTCCACAGATATTATATGCAGAGGCTTTGTCTCGTTTATTATATCTACGAGCGTAGCCAAGGTGGTCGACTTCCCAGATCCTGTCGGACCTGT
>JAMCPC010000007.1 GCA_023379725.1 Actinomycetota bacterium | reverse complement strand
GGTGAGAGACGGTGCTTGAACTTCTCACTACATTTGTAGAAGAGTTACGTGAGGCGGGTTTGCCCGTATCTCTTACAGAGTCAATAGACGCTGCCAACGCATTACATCAGATTGGGCTGGAGAATCGCGACGTACTGGAGAATGCCCTTGGTGCCACTATGTGCAAGTCACACTCGCACTGGAAGGTGTTCAAGACCACCTTCGATATCTTTTTTGCCAATATCTCCAGAGATGGATTGACTGGAGATGATGAGCAGGCACGCTCGTTATTGCGTGATATCGATGAGAGCGGGTTGTTGCGTTACCGTCAAAGCGATAGCAGCATTCTGGGAGCCAAATTGAGTTCAGACAGGGATGCTGGCAAGATGCCTATTGATGCTCGTGATTTGGCAGAGGCTGCCTTGGAGGCTCTTTTGTCAGGAGATGATAATAGGATAGGTATGGTAGCTCGTTATGCTGTTCTTCGGTTTGCAGGCATGGAGCCCGGGAGGCCAGTCGGCGGAACCTATTACTTGTATCGTACGTTGAGAGCACTTGATTACGATCATCTTGCTGATAAGATAATGGAGGTGGAGAGAGCATCCGCTCCGGGTGGCGTACTCTCTGCACTACAGGAGAGGCTGGCTAGGGATGAGCATAGGTTTCATATTGAGAAACTTCGTACGGCGATTGAGGATGAAATTCGAAGGCACCTGATAGCAGATCGAGGTGCAAAACCGTTGGCACGTTCAATACGCAAACCGTTATTGGAGGATGTGGATGTCATGCATGCATCGAGAGAGGAATTGGAGGGAATGCGTAAGGCTATTCAGCCATTGTCACGTAAGCTGGCTGTACGTCTGGGCAGGCGGGATCGCCATATCCGCAAAGGCACTCTTGATTTTCGAGCTACGATGCGGCAGTCACTATCGACAGGTGGGGTACCCCTGCAGCCGAGGTTCCGCTCTCCGAAACCGTCGAAACCGGAGATAGTCATTTTGGCTGATATATCGGGTTCGGTCGCCACATTTGCACGCTTTACCCTCCAGCTTCTACATGCAGTTGCATCGCAGCTAAAGGGGGTACGTAGCTTTGTTTTTATAGATGGAATTGACGAGGTGACCGACCTACTGGCAGGTCATGAGGATATAGCAGAGGCTGTCAGGCTGGTCAGTACCGAGGCTGATGTCATGTGGGTAGATGGCCATTCAGACTACGGTCATGCATTTACGGTGTTTTTGGAGAGATGGGGGGAATGCGTAGGACCGAGAACGACACTGCTTATACTCGGTGATGCCAGGAACAACTACCATGCCCCACAGTCCTGGGTCATGCGAGACTTACGTAGGCAGGCCAGAAGTATATTCTGGCTTAACCCTGAGCCGAGGTCCTACTGGGGTACAGGTGATTCGGCTATCGGCGAATATGCTGGTTATTGTGATGCGGTGGTGGAGTGTCGTAGCTTGAGGCAGTTGGAAAACTTTGTTACGGAGCTTGCCGGGAACGGTAGATTACCTGGAGGACGGCCTGTAGCCGGCCAATTGGCTGGTTGATGCCGGAATAATTGATGCCGGAATCATAGTACGGTGCCGTATGCGAATACGTGCCGTATGCGAATGAGAAGGATGCTCCCAGCAGTCCTAACAAGCAAAATCTTCGTCGTATACCGTATTATTGGCTCCGGCTGTTCCCTGTACCAGGGTAGGGGATCCGTTTGCATAGGTATAAGGGGATGAGCAGTGGTTTTGCCATGAAGAGTCATATGCTCCTGCCACCCAGAGAGGACCGCCCGGACTGTAGTTGCCTGCTATATCTGGCCATTGGACATAAGTCGAGTATATGCCCGGCGTCACCCCTTCTGCCTTAAAGGCCATGAGCATACCCTGGATTACCTCCATATTTATATTCTGGTTGGTCGACCAGGTTCCATTTCCGTTGCCTGGCCAGCTACTCGTAAACCCACCAGCTACCTCGACATCCAGCCACCATACAGGAGAGGATGCATTGGATGATGCCGCATAGGAGAGTGCCTGTATCGCTGCAGCGTATCCAAAGTTTGCCGCCTCGCAGTACCAGTTACCTGATGATTGCGGGCAGTTGCCAAAGGGGCCATTTGTATCGCCCAAGTCGTTGGAGGAGCTGGGTATATTTACGTTTATATAGTTTTCATGGGCGTATCCTGCCCAGGTAGCCTCCGATGCTAGACATGGATTCTGGCTGTTGGCCGTACCTCCTGTAACGCCCACTATTGCTATTGTATAAGGTTTGGCGGGGTAGGGGTTACCGCACTGTGGCCAGGATATATCGTACCCAAAACTACCTGATGGGTAGGTCAGACGTGTCGGTGGATCTCCGTCGCCGGGCCCCTCTACGACACTTACTGCTACGGCACCGGGAGCTAGCATTCCGCCAGCCGAACCTCCGTATTGAGCGGTACCAAAGTTCATTATGCCCCCATTAGCCATCGCCACCCAGTATCCGTTCCCTCCTGGTGTGGTAGTCATAGATGTGACAGGAGCGGAGAGTTGGGTGCTGAACTGTCCTTGAGATTTAGCGCCTCCAAAGTTAAGAATCTGCCCTCCGGCTGTAGCAAGCCAGTAACCGTTACCTGTAGGCGTGGGAGCAATGGCGACTATTGGAGTCTGCGCGCTTACCCCTGTACTCTGTGCTGATCCATAAAACTCTGCATTACCAAAGGTGTAAATATTGCCAGTACTATCTGTAAGCCAATATCCACCTCCTGACGGGGTGGGTGCAAATCCAGTTACCGGACTCGGCAGTGGGATTTTGTCTGCCGGCATAGAGCCATAGAAAGGAGCGTTAAAACTGAATACCTGCCCTCCGGCAGTGACGATCCAGTATCCTCCTGTATGTGGATCAGCCTCTATCGCCACCGCGGGGTGTCGAAGCGGCTTTCCTATCATAGAGCCGTAGAAATGAGCATCGCCGAAAGTGGTTACCTGGCCGTTTTTCTGAAGCAGCCAGTAACCTTTCTGGTCGGGAGTGACAGCCATTCCAACTACCGGCGATGACAGTTGTCTGCCAGCGAGTGAACCGTAAAACGGCACTCCTCCATAGGTAAGTACATTTCCAAGGTTGGTTGCTATCCAGTATGAGGGGATCTGCTGTGTCGTGGATGTAGTGGTAGATGAGGTCGAAGTAGCATACGAAGATGTGGTATACGCTACAGGCGATATCTGGCCGGGTAGATTACCTGCAATAGAGTGTTCTCTGGCAGTTACCCCTGCAACAAATACTTGTAGCGATACAACTAATGTTGCCACGATGCTGAGCCATGCTATCTTTGCTGACTTTGCTGATTGGCGTTTCACGGTCGATCTACGTATTCCCCTTTCCTTTACCGTACATTGTACAATTATCCACCTATATGACGCATATTGCAATAGTTAATTTTTAATTTGCATATGATGCCCGAATGATCAGTTGTGGCATCCTCCTCGCCATTACAGACGGTAGTCGCGCTTTTCTGGTCAAGTCTGGTATCTAGGTAATGGATACCACTATAGTGTATATCATAATAGTTAGTATAACAATAGATATGTTGTCATAAGCTATGTTGTCATGCTCTTAGCATCTCGGCTACCTGGAAAGCCAGTTCAATTGATTGCCTGGCGTTTAACCTGGGATCGCAGGTAGTGGTATAGCGCAGATGTAATTGGTCTTCCGCCAGATTGTCCAGACCACCCAAGCATTCCGTGACGTTGTCGCCGGTGAGTTCAATATGTATACCACCCGGCCACGTGCCGACCTCTCTATGCGCATTGAAGAATCCTTTTGTCTCCTCTAAAATATCGTCGAACCTTCTCGTCTTACGACCACTTTCTGCGGTTATTGTATTTGCATGCATAGGGTCGCAAGCCCATATGACCGGAAAGCCCTCTTGTTTTACTGCTTCCAGTAAGGGAGGCAATAAATCTTCTATTTTGGTATGTCCTATACGGGTAATGAGCGTCAATTTACCAGGGGTTCTATCCGGATCGAGTTTATCACATAGCGCGATTAACTCATCTGATGTGATGGAGCCACTTACTTTCATACCGATTGGATTGCTGACTCCAGACAGGTACTCTACATGTGCTCCATCAAGTTGGCGGGTACGCTCACCGACCCAGAGCATATGAGCAGATGAATCGTACCACGAGCCACTAAACGGATCGTTCCTGGTGAGCGATTCTTCGTAGCGGAGTATAAGTGCTTCGTGGCTGGTGTAGAAATTTACTCGATGCAGCGATTCCACGGAATCCATGTCTATGCCGCATGCCGATATGAATCGTAATGCCTGATCAATTTCATTGGCTATCTTGTTGTATCGCTTTCCCTGCTTCGAAGAGGCCACAAATTCAAGATTCCATGAATGTACATGCGACAGATCAGCAAAGCCGCCGCTTGAAAATGTGTTCAACAGTGTCAGTGTGGCGCTGGATTGGTTGTAGGCTGATATGAGTCGCTGGGGGTCGGGTGTGCGTGATAGTAGATCAGGCAATTCGCAATTGACCATATGACCACGGAATGCTGGCAGGTCAGTATTACCTACCCTTTCAGTGGCTGATGATCTTGGCTTTGCAAACTGGCCTGCTATGCGACCAACTTTTACAACCGGTAGGCCGGATGCATAAGTGAGAGCGACAGCCATCTGTAATATCACTTTTAATTTGTCACGTATAGCCCTTGCGGAAAATTCATCGAACGATTCAGAGCAGTCGCCAGCTTGCAGGAGGAAGGCATTTCCTGTGGCAACTCGTGCCAACTCGTCTTGCAGGCGATGTACGTCAGCAGGCATTACCAGTGCCGGCATGGAAGCAAGCTTGGTCGTTATGCTATCAAGTGCATCTGAGCTTGGCCAGTCAGGTTGCTGTAGGGCAGTATAGGATTTCCAGCTTGAAGGTGACCATTCTCGGTTTCCTGTTGTTATCTCTTTACTTACTGCCTGTCCGTCTGCCATTTTTTTACTTACTGCCTGTCCAGTTACTATTCTGCTTGTTGCTTGTTCTACCACTGTCTACAGACTACGCTAGCGCTATTTGGTTCCTCAGGGCTGAAATCTGGGGCTTGCACTCGTTGTGGGTTCATTTCCCTATTATGGACGTGTAGAGTTCCAAATGTTCTTCGACCATCCGTCGTGTAGAGAAGTAGCCCTCTACTGCTGCGCGACACTGTTTCCTGTCTATTGTATTGACCTTCTGTAAGGCCGCTACCATTTCATCTTCATCTTGACACAAGAACCCGGTTACTCCATGGTCTACCACTTCGGGTGTGGACCCTTCGGGGAAAGCCAGTACCGGTGTCCCGCAGGCCATTGCTTCTAGCATAATCATACCGAAAGGTTCGTTCCATCTAATGGGGAAGAGGAGTGCAGTTGCATTTGCCAGCAACTCCAACTTCTTTTCGTGTTCTACTTCACCAAGGTAAATAGCATCGTTGCCCAGTAGCGGTTCTACCTTTTCGTGAAAGTATTGCTTTTCTGGATCCTCTCGCATTTTTGCTGCCAAGAGTATTCGCATACCTGCCTTCCTAGCTATAGCGATAGCCCTGTGTGCTCCTTTTGCACTGGCCATCCTCCCCAGGAAGAGTACGTATTTTCCATCTTGATCTCCTGCACCTTCTCCGAACGGGAACTGCCTGGCATCAAGGCCGTGATGGATTACTCGGGCAACCTTCAGGGAAGGTAGGGGAGCTAGCTGGGCATGAGAGATAGCAATGATGGCTATCCGTGGAGACAGGTCGGAATAAAGATCACTCAGTTCATCGTTCAGCGGTCCGTGAATTGTCGTAGCTACCGGCACATCAGGGAATCTGTCTGAATAGAAGGGGCCGAATACTGTATGGTCATGTATTATGTCTTGATCGGCTAGTGCTTTGTAGCCGTGGATAGCATGGCGCATCTCAGGTACCGCCGTTCCTATACGAAAGCCGTCTGCTTCTGGCAGAATGAAGAGTTTTTTGACTGGACAGGTGGAGTCGCCGGTAGTGAATAACGTAACATCGTGCCCAGCCTCGGTGAACCCCCTGGCTAGTTGATCGACGACGAGTTCTATACCTCCGTATAGTGGAGGCGGGATAGGTGTCCAAGGTGGAGCTAATAGGCCAATTCTCATATATTAATTAAAGCATGATTTTAGCGTGTATGTTGTAACATTTGTATGTTGTAACATTTGTACCTGTTGTACCTGTTGCACCTACTGTACTGTACTGAGTTATAAGGTACGCTGTATTACTGTCTGTCTGGATTGGAGCATTCCAGGTTCTGGACGGAGCATTTTGTTGGCATCAATTTCCTAGTTGGCAAAGATGCTACAATGGTCGTACTCATTGAGTGTGGCGGCGTAGCCGAGTGGTTCAGGCAGGGGCCTGCAAAGCCTTGTACAGGGGTTCGAATCCCCTCGCCGCCTCGACATGTTGGGTGTTTGGAGCTGGATCGAACCGGACGGCGACCGCAATTCTCGTCCGCGAGGGTGGGGAGGTTCACTGGTCATTGTCGTAAAAGGAAGCGCAAGCTCCGTCTCTAAGGGCGGAGAGGATGTCATCTTTGTTCGCAATAATTAAAGTCCAATAGCCCAAGTTCCATAATCCACAGCTCAATCCCACAGCCCAAGTCGGCTGCTTACGGTTGCCATATGGTCAGTTT
>JAMCPC010000006.1 GCA_023379725.1 Actinomycetota bacterium | reverse complement strand
CTGTCGCACCCGGATTTCGCTGCAGCAAAGCACTCTACACGATGGGTAGAGTCGTCTCTTGACTTCACTGAGCTGGATGTCCAGGAGCCACCAGTCGTTGCTGATGCTGGATTGCTGGACGACGACTCCGACTCTTCTCAATTACATGAAACCGACGTAACGGCCGAGTTGCAGGGGCGTAGGTACCAGCTACGTATGTGGCTACCCACCACTGCCATCCCGGCAACCGTACAGTCTCCAAGTCGCTCATCCAACTCCAAATCGGTGAACAGATCAAGGCAGAGAAGGAACGATCCAGCCAGTCGATCCATGATCCAGACCTCAGGCAGTATAACGGCTCCGATGCAGGGAACTATAATCAAGGTACTGGTAGAGGTCGGCCAAGAGGTAGATGCCGGGCAGACTATATGTGTGCTTGAAGCCATGAAAATGGAGAACATGATTGAGTCACCTGCCTCTGGCACGGTAAGGTCAATAAACGTATCATCCGGTGACTATGTCGCTGCCGGAGATGAGCTGGCAGCAATTGATTGATGGGATCGTCAGTATCAAAGTCGGTATCAAAGTCGGTATCAAAATCATCGATATTAAAACGTACAGCGAGAGATCGTATAGACAATGACATTGATCGCCTCATAGAGTTCAGTCACTATATACATTCACATCCTGAATTGGATGGAAAGGAGAGACTTGCCTCCAGAGAGCTGGGAAACTTGCTGCTGGAACGTGGGTTTAGCGTCGAATTTGGCGCTTATGGACTCGAGACCGCCATAAAGGGTGAAGTTGGAGAAGGGGCACCTAATATAGCGATATGTGCTGAATACGATGCACTGCCAGTAGTAGGCCATGCCTGCGGGCACAATATAATATCAGCTGCCACCCTGGGGGCAGCATGGGCATTGGCAGGTGCAGTTGAAGAGCTGGGGTGCAAAATCACTATATTGGGTACTCCTTCAGAGGAGGGTGGAGGCGGAAAGGTCATCATGCTTGAACGCGGAGCATTCCAGGGGATGGCTGCTGCAATGATGATACATCCCTGGCCAGAAGATCGGCTCTATCCAAAGTGCTTGGCTGTAGATCATTTCAGAGTTCACTATCACGGTAGGGAGGCACATGCGTCAGCCGCCCCTCATGAGGGGATCAACGCTGCCGATGCTCTTGTAGTTGCCCAAGTTGCCATAGGTCTATTACGCCAATCTTTCACCGGGAATGAACAGATACACGGCATCGTCGAAAAGGGTGGCGACGCTCCCAATATCATACCATCACATACAACAGCCAGGTATATGGTACGTGCATCTACGATTGAAGAACTACGTATATTGCGTGAAAAAGTTGATAGGTGCTTTGAGGCAGGGGCTGTTGCCACTGGATCAGATCTTGAGATAGAGATGCTCTCCCCTACCTACTCTGAGCTGAGAACTGATCCCATACTGATAAGACTCTGGGAGTCGAATGCAACTGCCCTTGGACGCGACTATTCCAAGGATGCAAACGGCGAACCACCTCCGGTATTCTCTACAGATATGGGTAACGTGTCCCTTGCGGTACCAAGTATCCATCCACTGATACGTATAGATTCAAACGGTGCCTCCAACCACCAGCCAGCCTTTGCGCTTGCGTGTGCGAGCGAGACGGCCAGCAGAGCCATATACGACTCTGCTGTAGCAATGGCATGGACGGTTATCGACTTCGTAGACCAAATAAGAAACTCAAATCCGGCTGACTAGCGGTATATCAGGACACTAACGTACAGGCTCATATACTCCCATCACCTTACGGAGCACATCCGACACCTCACCAAGCGTAGCCATGCGCGAAAGGGCAACCCTCATGGGAACAAGTATATTACTCGACCCCGAAGTAGCAGATTCCAGGTCAGAGAGGGCAGCTTGCACGGCATTGTTATCGCGTTCTTCACGTACCTTGCGTACTCTTTCCACCTGGGCAATCTGCAGGGCGGGATCTATTGGAAACACATCTGCCTCAAGATGCCCCTCCTCTACAAACTTATTGACGCCAACAACAATGCGATTGCCAGAATCTATACCCCGTGCATATTCATATGCTGCATGCTCTATTTCATCTTGTATGAAACCACTTTCAATTCCCGCTACAGCGCCGCCCATACCATCGATCTTATCAATATAACTCCACGCAGCCTCCTCGACCTGATCGGTAAGTTGTTCAATAAAATAAGAGCCAGCCAGGGGATCGACAGTATCGGTCACACCGGATTCGTAAGCTATTACCTGCTGAGTGCGCAGAGCCAACTTGGCCGCATTCTCGGTCGGTAACCCCAGAGCTTCATCAAAGCCATTTGTATGGAGGCTCTGAGTTCCTCCCAGTGCAGCCGCGAGTGCCTGAATGGCGACCCTGACGATATTGTTCTCCGGCTGCTGTGCAGTTAAGGTAGAGCCACCTGTCTGTGTATGAAAACGCAATAACTTGGATCTCTCATCTTTGGCATGAAAGCGCTCATCCATAATTTTCCACCACATTCTACGAGCTGCACGAAACTTGGCTACCTCTTCGAAGAGGTTGTTGTGACCGTTCCAAAAGAAAGAAAGGCGGGGAGCAAATGTATCCACATCCAGACCCGCGCTCAATGCAGCTTCCACATACGCTATGGCATCCGACAGCGTAAAGGCGATCTCCTGGACGGCGGTAGAGCCTGCCTCTCTGATGTGGTAACCGGAAATAGAAATTGTATTCCAGTTGGGGAGGTGCTCGGCGCAGTATGAGAAAATATCGGTCACTATTCTCATAGATGCTCTAGGAGGGTAAATGTATGTTCCCCTGGCGATATACTCCTTTAATATGTCGTTTTGAATAGTACCACGAAGAGCGGAGGGAGGTACTCCGTTCTCCTCCCCTACCAGCATGTAGAGCAACAGCAAAACAGCCGCAGTCGAATTGATAGTCATAGAGGTAGTCACCCTATCGAGAGGTAGGCCATCCAGCAGGAGTCGCATATCAGCCAGCGAATCAATTGCTACTCCGACCTTTCCCACCTCTCCTTCGGCTCTGGGGTGATCTGAGTCGTAACCCATCTGGGTCGGGAGGTCAAAGGCGCATGAAAGACCGGTCTGGCCAGCATCCAGCAGAAACTTGAACCTTTTGTTCGTGGCCTCAGCAGTACCGAAACCTGCATACTGCCGCATTGTCCAATGTTTTCCCCTGTACATAGTCGGGTAAATACCTCTTGTGTACGGAGCCTCACCCGGCAACCCAAGCTTGGTTGCAGGATCCCAACCCTCCATGTCCTCGGCGGTGTATAGGGGTTTTATCTCTATGCCAGAATCAGTACGACGCAAGTCATGATCGTCTTCGCTCATAATGGATTATTATAGGGCTATTCCAGTGCTTTTGGCTATATGTCCCATAAACAACGTGAAGTTTACCTGCTACCTTGGGAACATCCTCCCAGATAGCCCCGCATCTCAATCGAGTCAGCGGCGCCATCCATCCAGCATAGACCCATGGTCATCTAGTGGCCTGTCTCGCAAATAACCATGGGTTACCGCCAGCCAGATGACGCCCCTGACCTGCCGGATAACGTCACGCTATTTACGAGACAGGCCACTAGTACAGGCCATTCAGGAGCCAGTAGTAGCCAGCACCGATTCCGGGTCAGGTACAGCAAGTGAAGATGCCGGCTCGGTGGTACGCGCTATATGAGGCATGCACAGCTGATCATACTCAGCTATAATTATATCTCCAGCATCAGGTCCGCAAGTAGGGCATGAGGGATCCCTCTTTACCTTGAACGTTCTAAATGACTCTTCGAGCGCGTCATAGGAGAGAAGCCTGCCTACAAGTGGATCACCCAACCCAAGTAGCATCTTTATCGCCTCAAGTGCTTCAAGCGAACCGATGATGCCGCACAGCACTCCCAACACTCCAGCTTCTGCACACGACGGAGCCAACTCCGGTGGCGGGGGCTCGGGAACCATGCAACGATAGCAGGGCCCCTTGTATGGATCAAACACCGTTACCTGACCTTCAAAGCGAAAGATCGAACCATGCACTACGGGTACACCAGTAATCAATGAAGCGTCATTGACCAGATACCTTGTCGGGAAATTATCAGTTCCATCCAGGATAAGGTCGTATTCACCCATAATATCAATGACATTATCAGCCCCCAGTCTTGTATCGTATGTTATGACATCGACATCAGGATTCATGGCATTGATCGTACGCTTGGCAGACTCGACCTTTGGCTCTCCTATGCGGTCAAGATTATGCAAAATCTGGCGTTGGAGATTTGACGCGTCTACTACATCCATATCTATAATCCCCAGGGTGCCGACTCCTGCGGCGGCAAGATACATAGCAGCTGGTGACCCCAGCCCTCCGGCACCAAGCAGGAGTACCTTGGATTCGAGTAGCTTTTGCTGACCCTTCTCCCCGACCTCCGGCAGCAGCAAATGCCTGTGATACCTGCTGCGTTGGTCGGCGTTGAGCACTTTCGGAACTGCCCACACACGACCTTCGTCCTTCCAGCGATTGAACCCCCCTATCAATGACGATACATTGCTGTAACCAAGCTCCTGCATGGTCTTTGCGGCAAGTGCAGAACGTATACCACCTGCACAGTATATGACAACCTCTGTAGATTTATCTGGGATCCTCCCTTCCACCTGCAATTCCAAGAATCCTCGTGGAATAAGATGTGTCCCTGGAATTGTACCCTGCTCGTGCTCGTCTGCCTCACGGACATCCAGAAAGATGACACGTTCATCATTCAATTTAGATTCTGCCTCAGCAGGAGTAATCTCTACTATGTCTGCTCTGGCTCTTGCAAATAATTCTCTACTAGTTGCCATACACTTACCTCCAGTGCTCTATTGAAAGTTAATACCATAAATCTTACCATAATAGTCAGGAATTGTGGTCACACCCACTACACCAGGAAACAATTCACTGTACGGCTTACAATTTTAGTGCTACACTCAGGGTAAACGCTTAAATAGGCTTTTAATCCCGCAGATTCACATTCGAAGTGGCAATCTTACAGGGAAAATAATACAGAATGAAGGGAAGTGCAACGATATCATGACAGAGGATACAGCTGGATTGATAAAGACAGGGTCAATGGATTCATTGGAACATGAACGCCAACTAAGGCGCAGACTCGGTATCCCCGATTGGGCAGAACGGGTGATGGTAGTAGCGGAATCCACCCACTGGGACCCAGACTGGGTGCTGACATCTCGTGAGTATTACAGGTACATGGTACGTAAAGCATTAGAGCGTGCGATCAACGAGCTGACAATGGAGCCGAGGAGAGTTTTCGATGTAGAATGCGTATTCTTTTTACGAAAGTATTTTGAACGTTCACCGCACCGGCGTCAAACGGTAGTAGACCTGGTCAATAACGGACAACTGAGATTTACTGGTTCAGGCATTACAACTCCCGACACATTACTGCCTAGCGAAGAAGCTCTTATCAGGGATTTGCTCACAGGCCAGCAATGGATGCGCGACAACTCCATGGTGGCAGAGCCCCATACTCTCTACCTACCAGACAGTTTCGGGCATACTCCAGGACTACCTTCTATCGCCACTTCATGCGGAATAGATGGAGTGGCATTTACAAGGATAGATGGAATGTATTTTATCGGGATCGAGTACACACCCAAATCTCATTACCCCAGGATACAGTCGAGCGCTGAAAGGCTTATGGATGCCCGTGCTCTTGACTTCTTTTGGACAGACTCTAATGGGTCAAGAGTATTGGCGCACTGGAATGCCTTTAACTACGGACACGGCGACATGCTTGCTGGACGTGGTATAAGCCGTTCACTTGCTATGTACCAAGGCATACCAGATCGCAGCGACGGCAATGTTGCCAGCAAGATAGAGAAGTTCGCTGATCAACTTGACCGCTTCTCTCCTACTCCATATCTATTGCTGGCCATGGGGCTTGACTTCACTGTTCCACTCAAGGGTCTTGTCTCATTGCTCGACAGATACAATGAACGCCATTCCAGGAAAACGGGAATCTTCGTAGTAAATGCTGGTCTGGACGACTACTTTGATCTGGTTCGATGCCATGCCGATTCCCTGGAAGAGTTTGACTTGGATTCAAACCCGTACTTTATGGGATTTTACAGTTCCAGGCTACCTCTAAAAAAGGCTCACAAGAAAATTACCGATCAACTTATCGCAGCTGAGACCGCCTCAGTTGCATTAGGTGACAGTAAATTGCAATCAGATATATTCAATGCCGACAGTATGGCTTGGCAAATCGCGACAGTCGGGAACCATCATGACTTCATTACAGGTACAGGTTCTGACCGAGTGTACAACATAGAACAGTGGCCATGGTTCATGCATGCTCTGGGTATTGCGCACACCTCACTATTGCACACCATCGATAGCGTCGATGGTACTGTAGAGACTCCCCAACTACCAAAGAGGGAAAATGGTGATCTACCTGTTTCGTATCGACACAATGGAGACATAATAGCCGTTGAATCCAGCTATCTCGACATTGAGATAGATCTATCCTCTGGAGGTAAAATCCGTAAATGCGTAAGTAAGACTGACGGTCGTACCCTGCTATCACCATGTGGAGAGTTGATCTCTGCACTTGACAGGGGCGGCATGTGGAGGATGGGCAATGAATTTGCTGGCGGTAAATTGGATGAAGTAGCCAGCACAGATGGAACTGCCGCACTGGCATCCATCAGAGAGAATCATGGTGGCATAGAAATAACTATAACCGTAGAGCTTGAAGGAAGGCCGGTCATGCAATCTATATGGGTAGCACCGGACAGCCCTTTTATAGCAATACATACAGAGTTGAATCCCCGCTTTCACAGAAGCGTGCTGTTGCGTCTCGCCCTACCGGAAGAATCCCTTTCACAAACCCCTGCTCTATCAAAGCCACTTGATATGTACTCACGTGAGTTAAGCCGTATTCCATTCCACTCAGGACCCAGATACAACGAAGACATGATGCCGGATGGTAATGGCATCCGCATAGTAATGTCGCAGCCGGGTGCACCGGTATCTCGTCCGGTAAGGCGTCATTTCCTACCTACCATCTGGCCTCTGAATGGTTGGGCATATGTAGAGGACCAGAAGATGAATCATATGGCTAGTTGCCTGGCCATCAGCTCATACTGCTCTACGGGTATAAGCGCAGATACCGACGGTAACATAATAATCGTGGCAGGGAGGAATCCCGGCAAGGAACGTGCACTCGGTTTCGTACCTTTTCTCGGGTTTCCGGCAAAGTATCACGAGAAGGAGCGCTGCGTATTGGATGTCGGCCTGTACTTCCCATCTGAGCAAGATTATTTAAGAGAATATCCAACCATTGAGACCGACCCAATCAAGGCTGATCCTAGAAAAGGTTCAGAGATGGGAGATCCTCGAATGGATACTATCACTGTAAGGGCTATCCCTATAGGGGCTATTAGACTAGGTGAGATGGTTCAGGATAAATTACTGGCCCACGTAGAGCCGTCTGTGCACTCGCTGATGAAAACGGCATCCGGTATGCTCGAATCACCTGGATTCAGCCTTATGGCAGCAAAGCCAGCTTCAAATGGTAACGGCTTGATATTTAGGCTCAGGAGCAAAGCAACTGGACAAAATATAGCAGATAGTACTGCCATGCCAGGCACATTGGCTATACAAAATCGTGTCACCTTGCGCAATATTCGCCCGGTACAGGCATATCTGTGCGATGCAATGGAGAGAGATATAACTGAGCTTCCCATCTCAGGTCATTCCATACAGCTGGAACCAGAGCATCAGCGAGGTGCGTTCATTACTATGCGCATACTCACAGATTAGGTGCCTGCCCCGTGAGAGGCTCAGCGGATAGGCAAGACAATTCCATGCTACCTATGAGACAGAGTAGTAGTATAGCTTGATGAGATGGGGTTTGGAGCTCCGCTACTGCTCGAATGAACCCGAGACATGAGCATAATCCCCAAAAGCAACAACAGAATAATAAAGATTATCGCTGCCGCTACGGTAATCCACCTATAGTCATTCTTTGATTTGCCCGGTGAATTCTTACGCATCAGTAATGCAATATCCACAGGGTCAAGCTCCATCTCTTCCTTGTCAGATCCTTGATTTGCCTGCATGGCAACTGGCTGTCCACTGGGGGCACCGGTAGATATTCCATTCAAAAAAGATAGAGCCTCATCCACATAGACTGTTGCCATCAGAGATGCATATCTACTCTGGTAGTCGTCACCTGTGATCTGGCCAGCAAGATAGGCTGCATACAGAGAATGGGCGATCTTCAATTTTTCCTCTTCAGTGGCCACTACCCGGTCATTCATATCTTCCATATAGCTTATTATGTTATATTTTTGGTAAAGATGCAAGCACATTGGGTGCAGGAAGACTGAAATCGAAAGTATGGCAGTGTCATCCTACCTTGTATATGGTACCGTTCACCCTGGTGTCACCTGGCCTAGCGTAATTCGCCTTAGTACTATTCTCCTATGCATTTCCGAGATGGGGCTGCCTCGCTACTGGATGATGCGGAAGATGCTTGTTTGACAGGCAAAGCAACAAACGGCTGGCAAGGATGGCTGTAAATGGACTAGAGTGAATTATTATGAAAATTGACGGAGCTATTGGGTTCGGTGACGCGGGCCAAGTCGAAAAACAGGCAAAGCGGCTGGAAGAAGCCGGATACGATGGAGCTTGGTGCCCTGAGACAGGACACGACCCATTCCTGACACTGGCACTGGCAGCAGAGCACACTCATACAATGGAGCTTGCCACGGGAATAGCCGTAGCATTTGCCCGTAATCCAATGAATACAGCTATGATGTCAAACGACCTCCAAAGCATCTCACGTGGAAGGTTCATCCTTGGTCTCGGTTCCCAGATCAAGCCACACATCGAAAAGAGATTTTCCATGACTTGGTCCCATCCGGCACCAAGAATGCGGGAGTATATTCTGGCCATGCGGGCAATCTGGAGGTCGTGGAACGATGGTGAACAGCTTAATTTTCGAGGTGAATTTTACAGGCACACGCTAATGACACCATTCTTCAACCCCGGCCCCAACCAGTACGGTACGCCAAAGGTATTCTTGGCCGCCGTTGGACCAGTGATGGCCGAAGTGGCCGGAGAGGTGGCCGACGGACTGCTGGTGCATGCTTTTACAACAGAGAAGTACCTGCGTGAGGTGACTATACCTGCACTCGAAAAGGGGCTTGGCAAGGTAGGTAAGACGCGAAAAGACATAGAGATAGCCTATCCCGGATTCGTCATAACGGGGGACAATGAGCAGCAGGTGGAGTCAGCTATAGCACTAGTAAAGGCGCAGGTCTCTTTTTACGGTTCGACACCGGCCTATAGACCAGTCTTGGAAATGCACGGTTGGGGTGACCTGCAGACTGAACTGAATAGGCTATCCAAGCAGGGTCAATGGGCACAGATGGCAGAATTGATAGACGATGACGTACTGGCTGCATTTTCCATAAGGTGTACTCCAGAAGAATTACCCAGCAAGATAGCGGAGCGATTTGGAGATGTTATAGACAGGTTCAGTATGTACTCCATGTATCAGATGGATCCAGAGCAGCTATCTTCTATCGTAAACAGCTTCAAAACCGGACATGGAAGCTATTAGATAATTAGTGTGATAGCTGCCAAAGAGGTTCACCGGTTACGAAGAGCACTTTATTCGGTAGCACGTACGACAATATTGACCAGTTTGGGCGGCTTATTTATCACTCGCAATATTTCAGCATTACCAATAGCCGACGCTACCCTGGATGACGACAATGCCAGATCAAGTGCCTCCTCCCCGGATACCTGCGGTGTAACTTCAATCTTGTCACGCAACTTCCCATTTACCTGAACAACCATCGTTTCCAACTCTTTCGTGAGCATTGCCGGGTCGTAAGTCGGCCACGGTGTGTCATGGATTCTGGCATCCTTACCATGTCTCTGTTGCCACAGTTCGCCAGTAATATGGGGAACCATAGGAGCTAGCAAGAGCAGCAGGGTATCTATCGCCTGATCACATACGGTATCTTGTATCAGGAGATTGGGGGTAGTAATGTCGCCGACATTGGTGACAGTGTTTGCAATATGCTTCTGTATTGCATTTGCCAACTCCA
This sequence comes from Actinomycetota bacterium, assembly GCA_023379725.1. Lineage (GTDB taxonomy): Bacteria > Actinomycetota > Acidimicrobiia > Acidimicrobiales > JAMCPL01 > JAMCPL01. The sequence goes on along the minus strand of JAMCPC010000006.1, from coordinate 3,061 downwards.
TGCATGCTGCTACGGCTGTATTAAATGACCATCTGTCGAGGTCGTCACTTACCTTTGCTATAGTCTTGTGCATCAATCGCTCTAACTCTCTGGCTGAATCATTGGTGTTCCTTGCCTGACCAGTGGAATAAGCACTGTGATCCTTATCCTTGGTGATAGTAGCCAATCTCCAGATACGCTCCAAAAACCTTGCGCAACCTTCTATTATCTCTTCAGTCTGTTCCGTCCAATCAAAATCATCAGTTGGCGGACCTACAAATAGGTGGAAGAGACGGAGTGCGTCGGCACCGGAAGATTCAAAATATTTGGAGGGTGCTATCAGGTTACCTTTTGATTTGGACATTTTACTGCCACCCATACGTATCATTCCCTGAGTAAACAGCTTTGAGAACGGCTCACGTCCAATTCCCGGAGCGATACCTACGTCAATCAATGCTTTAGTGAAGAAGCGTGCATACAGCAGATGTAAAATGGCATGCTCTATGCCTCCTATATACTGGTCTACCGGCATAAAATGGGCAGCAACCTCTGGATCAAATGGCCTTTGGTCATTCCAGGGATCACAAAAACGCAAGAAGTACCAGGATGAATCAACGAAGGTATCCATAGTGTCAGTCTCTCGCTTTGCAGCACCCCCGCACTTTGGACAGCTGACATTTACAAAGCTCTCGTTACGAGCTAGAGGTGATTCGCCCGTAGGGAGGAACTCTACATCATCTGGAGCAAGCACCGGAAGATCATCCACGTCCACTGGAACAACACCGCAATCATCGCAGTGTATTACAGGGATAGGACACCCCCAGTAACGCTGGCGGGAGATAAGCCAATCACGTAGGCGGTAATTTACCTTCCTCCTCCCTATGCCGTTCTCCTCAAGCCACTGGATAGAGTGCTCTTTGGCTTCTTCTATCGAAAGACCATCCAGGAAAGAAGAGTTGATCTTTACACCATCACCAGTCCAGGGGCCATCCTGGAAATCATCGGGTGGTAGAGTAGTCCTGATTACAGGGAGGCCAAACAACTTTGCAAATTCCCAATCTCTTTCATCCTCAGCGGGAACTGCCATAATAGCACCGGTACCGTATCCCATAAGCACATAGTCGACTACATACACAGGGATATGTTCACCATTGAATGGATTTGCTACAAAGCTACCAGTAAACACCCCACGCTCTCCAGGTTCTATGCTGTCCGCTATTGTATTACTCGACGCTACATTGTGTAAGGTCTGATCATCTGATACGTTATTGCTACGTATATCACTGCTAGATATAACCTTATTGTTCCCCTGTCCACCAACACTGTTGCCCAGCGATTCAGCAGATACATCTAATTGGCTAATACGTCGGCAAAATGAGAGCACTTCATCCTTCTGGGATGGAGTTGCAAGCATCTCTACCATTGGGTGATCGGCTGCTATAGCGGCAAACGTCATGCCAAAACTGGTATCCGGTCTCGTAGTAAACACGCGTAGCGAGATGCCTTCGCCCTCCCTACCCACAACTGGTAAATCGATCTCTGCACCATATGAACGCCCGATCCAGTTCCTCTGCATTATTTTGACCCTTTCTGGCCAATCGAGTTGATCAAGCGAATCCAAAAGTTCGTCGGCATATTTCGTAATACGAAAGAACCATTGTTCTAGGTCTAACTGTTGAACTATGTCCCCGGATCGTTCACAACGATCATCTATCACCTGTTCGTTGGCGAGTACAGTGTGGCACCCTGGGCACCAATTCACAGGCGCCATTGCTCGATATGCCAATCCGGCTTCAAGTAGGCGCAGAAATATTACCTGGTTCCACTTGATGTACTGCGGGTCATGGCTCCGTATCTCTCGTCTCCAATCATACATCGCGCCAAGCGAAATAACACTTTGCTTCAATTCCTTTATACGAGCATCGGTAAATGATCGTGGATGCTCGCCAGTCTTTATGGCTGCATTCTCTGCAGGTAGACCAAAGGAGTCAAAGCCAAATGGTGACAGTACTCCGAAGCCCTGCATGGTGTATTTTCGCACCAACACATCTCCAAATGTATAGTTACGGATATGCCCCTGATGTGCCTTGCCGCTTGGGTATGGATACATACAGAGGACATACTTTGAAGGACGTGGGTCAGTAGAATCTATATCGTACGAATGCTCAGCCGCCCAAATATCCTGCCACTTTTTCTCTATACCCTGAACGTCGTAAATGCGCGCCATGCATAGATTCTATTAGTTGCAGAGTATCTATGGGTACACAATGACAAAGAAATGTTATTTTTGACTAGTTGGAGGCAGAACAGATCAGGTGAGGCTTGAAGAGGAGGAGCCGCTGAATCCACCAGATCCTCCCAGACCACCCGATCCCGAACCGCCACCGAATAGGCCGCCCAGACCACCACCGAGGCCACCGCTACCCGAGCCCGACTGACCACTACTACCAGGACCACTGCCACCAAAGATTCCCTTGAATGAATTAAACATCTTCATTATCGAGGCAGCCAGGCTGGAAGCAGTAACTGTTTGGCTCGCAGAAGGAGCCGTTACGCTTACCGGACTACCGAACGACGAGAAGGTCAACGCCCCTTCAATATTCAGCGTGATCGGTGATGTAGGTAACTTGGGCAACTTTGAGGGTAGCTTGGAAATCGGCATTCTGGGCAACTTTATGCAATGAGTGGTGACATTGGCTAGGGGACACAATGTAGGAAGTCTGTGTGATGACAGCCCCGGATTCCCTGATGCCGTACCATGCAACTTACCGGATGGCGCGGAGGAAGTACTACCAGATGTAGGTTGCATGATCGACGCCAATGAAGGAAATGTTCCCGTCAGACTTCCGGTAACCCTCCTGACCAATCCGCTACTGTCTACATATAGATCGACAGAGGCATGAAGATCGCTATCGAGCGTCTTGATTAGTGTATTTACCTGAGACTGCATCTTTGAAGGTATGGAAATCGTACTCTTGATGTACTGCATAATGCCGTTTACTACTGTAGCTACGTTTATCGTTGCTTTGTAAATTGTCGTACTATGACCATTCACTGTAGCGGTTCCTACATTAGCAATGTT
>JAMCPC010000005.1 GCA_023379725.1 Actinomycetota bacterium | reverse complement strand
ATTTTACAGTGGTAAACTTGAGTTTTAGGGAGATATGCTCTAGGAAGACGCAAATTCATGCGCAACTTGGCCCCCGTAGCTCAGAGGATAGAGCGTCGGTTTCCTAAACCGTGCGTCGCAGGTTCGAGTCCTGCCGGGGGCGCTGGCTCAGAGCTTATTTTTTAGGTTTCGCTCCGTAGGACGCGCTAGACGCGTGCCAAGCGCCAAGGTGAAATTCATTAAATCTGCGCCTTGCTGGAGAGTCTTGCTGGGAAGCCTCCTCGCAGGAGGCATGTTGACCCTACAGCTCAAGCGGTGCATGCACCACGCAAATATCTTCAAAAACCACTTTCGTAGATAAAATTCGAGTAAACTTGATGCTTATGATCTTACGATATGGTCGGGCGATACCGATACATTAAAGATGGAGTAGAAACAGCAATATACTGGAGATGGAGTGCAGATATGGATAGAAGAAAGGGGATTAGTAAATGACAAGCGTTACTGGTAACGATAGTGGGAGTAATGGTAGTATTGGAGTAGAGAGGCCAAGGAGCAGGTTCAGGTTCATCATAGACAGGACTATAGATACCTATCCCGATACCCTGCCCAGATATACCTATCTGGGGATTACGGTTGCGATTACGGTTGTACTGTATTACCTCTACTTTGTAGAAGGCGCTGTGCTGCCCTTGTTGCTGCCGTATTATCACATGTCATTTCTCTATTTTATGACACTGGTCGTGATTGGAAATCTTGCAGCGGCCGTCACTGCTATCGTCGGGGGTCTATCGGATAAGGTTGGCCGAGTCAATCTTACTATTTACGGAGTGCTTGCCACGGCGTTGCTGCAACTTTTTGCAATTCCGAATATCCACTCGGAGCTGGGTTTTGCAATTGCTTATACAGCGATAGGTTTTGCTGAGGGGCTCGTACTGGTGTCCACTCCGGCACTTATAAGGGATTTCTCTCCACAGATAGGTAGAGCATCTGCAATGGGTTTTTGGACACTCGGTCCGGTACTTGGCAGTCTTGCGGCCACTCTTGTTGCAGAGCATACTCTGATGCATTTGCACCCCTGGCAGGATCAATTCATCATCTCTGGAATCGTGGCTTTGGTGGTCTTTGCCATTACGTTTATTGGACTGCGCGAGCTATCACCCGGGCTGCGCGATCAACTAATGGTCAGCGAAAAGGAGAGGGCTCTGGTCCAGGCACGTGCAAAGGGAATAGATATAGAGAAGTCACTGAAAAGTCCCATACGGACCATGCTGAAGTGGGACTTGATCGTCTCTTCGATAGGTATATCGACCTTTCTGCTCATATACTACGCGGCAGTTACAGTATTCACCCTCTATTTTGTAGTGGTGTTTGGTCAAACTACGTCAAATGCCAACGGTATCAATACATGGTACTGGGCATTTGATGCAGGTGCGCTTATAGTGTTCGGCGTCCTTTCAGATAAGTTGCGAGTCCGCAAACCATTTATGCTGGTCGGTGCTGTAGGCATGATAATTGCTACTCTTCTATTCATCTCAAAGACACATGCACCGGCTACTGGCTACTACACATTGGTGTGGATCGTGATACTTATAGGGTTTTTTGACGCTATGGCTTATGTAGCGTGGATGGCAAGCTATACGGAAGCCGTAGAGGAGAAGAACCCTGCACTGGCGGCTACTGGATTGGCGGTGTGGGGATGGACACTGCGGGTAATCATTGCAATCTCATTCCTGGTAATGCCCCAAGTCATCTCGTCTGCATCGACCATTGTAGATAACAATGCAGCTGCTACCAGCCTCCAGGCTCTTAACGCCGCTTTACCGTACGTTGCAAGCCACAAGCCAGCACCCCCAGCGGTCCTGGCTGGATTGCGTGCTACCAATCAACCCTACGGGAGAGCCATGGCTACTTATCTGGCGACTCCAAGTAGTGTCCATACTGTAGACATCCTGAATACTTTGGAACTCGCTGAACCTTACGCGAATGCAAAAAAGCCGGCACCACCATCGGTTGTTGCTCAGCTGAGAGCTACCGGTGAGCCTTACGGACTGGCGCTGGCTGATTATATAGGTAGTAACTATAATTTTTCAGCGATACCCCATCCCCTGCTTGATCAGTTGCTGGGGTTGGCATCCTTTGCGGGTGCTGCAACTGATGTCGAAACTGGGAAACCGGTTCCTGCCAGTATAGCGGCCAAAATTGAGTCGTACTCACCCCAGCTGGCCGCCCTACTCGCCAGCCAGCAGCAACTGGCGACAACACAGCTGGGGATATTTAATCAGTTGAACGGGCTCAATCTGTTCAGCTCTGCTGCTGCTGGTCTGCAGGCAGGACAACCGGTATCTGCTGCAACGGTTGCCAAGATAAAGTCTTACTCTCCACAGCTTGCGGCGTTGCTGGTTGCAGCCGAGAAGATCATTCCAGCAAAGAAACATTCACCAAACCAGTGGGAGACATGGTGGTGGGTGTGCCTTGGCGGCCAGGTGCTATTCCTCGTATTGTTGTTTACCACCAAGGGTAGGTGGAGTCCCAAGGCAGCCAGGAAGGACTTTGAAGAGTACGAGAAGAGAGTCGACACGGAGCTGGCAAAATTGGGTACAACCGGTGCTGAAGTATAGGAGGAGCATAAAAGTATAGGAGTGAGTATAAGCCTATAGGAGATTGCGTGATAGCTTAATTGTTGCAGATTAGTCTAGTGTAGTGTCCCGCAAAAGCTTGTCCAAGCGAGCCAGCACTTGGTGAGCAGCGTTGTCGAGTTGTGTCGGTGCCGAGCCAAGGGGTAATCGGCATTGACCTGCAGGCAGCTCCAGTACCCTACAGGCTGCCTTTGCAGGCAGAGGATTGGGAAAAGTCTCCGATGTTTCAAATACGTAAGACTCGATAAGAGAGGCATTGATTTCAGTGGCTCTGTGCACCTCGCCTGCCTTGAACGAAGAGATCATTTGGCTGAATTCCTCTCCTGCCCAATGGCTTGCTACGCTTATCAACCCTACGCCTCCTACAGAGAGAAATGGAAGAGTGAGCGAGTCGTCTCCGCTGTAAAGTTCGAAATAACTTGGTGCATTGGCTATCAAGCGAGCTGCGGATGGAACATCTCCGGTGGCATCTTTTATTCCGATAACGTTCTTTACCTCGGAGACCAGTCTTAAAGTCGTATCTATTGCTATACGCCTCCCTGTCCTTGATGGTATATCGTATAGTACAACCGGCAGGCTGGTGGATTCACTCACGGCTTTGAAGTGGTCAAAGAGGCCTTGCTGGGAGGGACGCAGGTAGTAGGGAGTGACCAGCAGTATTCCGTCTGCTCCACATTCTTCTGCAACACGGGTAAGTTGTATCGTATGTCGGGTGTCGGCGGTACCGGTAGCTGCTACTACTGGTACAGTAAGGCTCTCTGCCACAGAAGACCAGAGTTCCCGTTTCTCCTCATCGCTGAGAGCAGCACCTTCTCCAGTGGATCCAGCCAGCACCAAACCGTCACTGCCATGCTCTGACAGCCATCGGGCAAGCCGTACCGTACCGTCTATATCCAGGGAACCGTCCGGCAGGAATGGGGTGACCATTGCAGTAATTACGTTGCCGAACCTGGGTTCTGGGGAATTAGGATTCATACTCCTCCCAGTATACATCTGGATGAACGGCTCCCTGATCCAACCTGCCTATCCGCTGAGCCTCTTACGAGACAGACCACTAGTGGCCAGTCAGACCGAGATGTCCCGTATCCCATAGCCTGATGCCGCCAAGGATGCCAGCGGAATTGTCTATGATGCTGCAGTCATCTGGCAATTTCTGCGTGAGTTTCTTTGCATTTCCTCCACCTACGTAGCATATGTCAAAGAACATGAGATTGCGCATTATATCTATTGTCTTTACCACGCGCTTTGTCCATCTGTTATTTCCCAATGTTCGTAAAGCTTGGTCACCGATATAGTCGTTATAAGTTTCTTTGCCATGTATAGGATGGTGGGCAAATTCCATGTGTGGCAAGAGGGAGCCATCATAGAACATAGCGGTTCCACAGCCAGTTCCCAGGGTGATAACCAGCTCAAGCCCCTTGCCTGTAATAGCAGCAGCTCCTTGCACATCTGCATCATTTGCAACTCGAGTCGGCTTTCCGAGGGTGAGTTCGAGCGCGTTGGCCAGATTGAAATTATGCCAAGCTCGTACAAGGTCATCGTCTACCGGGGTACCGAGCCCACCGACTGTAGAAAATTGGGGGGCTGTGATGATTATCCCATGACGCACCATACCGTTGAACCCAACCGACACCCTGTCGTAGCCAGTGTCGCTGGTTGCGTGTAGATCGCTCGCCAGCAGGGAGAGTGAATCTACCAGCCGTTTTGGATCGAGAGGGTAAGGAGTTTCCATACGTTTTCGTTCTGTAACCATTTCACCTCTCGTGTCCACTACAGCCGCTTTCAGGCCGCTACCGCCTATGTCTATGGCGAGAGTAAAGGGGCGATACAGGTCATTTGGGGAAGCTAATTCGTT
>JAMCPC010000004.1 GCA_023379725.1 Actinomycetota bacterium | reverse complement strand
ATTTATGTCGGTAAGGCAAAGTCATTGCGCAACCGGGTAATGAGCTATTTTGCCTCCCCCAATACCCTGCCGCTCAAAACTGCCCAGATGATGTCCCAAGCCGCCAGGGTAGAGTGGGTGCAGGTAGCTACCGAAGTAGAGGCTCTCCTGTTGGAATACTCGCTTATAAAGACCTACAAGCCACGCTTCAATATCAGACTGATAGACGACAAGAGCTATCCATGGCTTGCAATCAGCCTTGCAGAGAGCTGGCCCGGTGCCTATGTCACCAGAGGGAAATTAAAGCGTGGTAACAGGTATTATGGACCCTATACAAACGTGAAAGCAGTTCGAGAGACGCTGTCATTACTTATAAAGACATATCCGGTTAGGACTTGTTCAGACACAAAGATGTCCAGGCACACCAGGATGGGTAGACCTTGCCTCCTGTATCACATAGGAAGATGTTCTGGGCCGTGTGCCGGTGCGGTGGATGAAGCAGAGTATAGTGGCTATCTCAAAGGATTGATGGCATTTTTGTCAGGTGATACAAGACCTATTCTCACAAGAATGGAAGATGAGATGAGAGATGCGGCGGCGAAACTGGACTTCGAGACAGCCGCCAAGCTCAGAGATGGCATTATGTCCATGCGAAAGACCCTGGAGGAGCAGATGATTTATACGGGGGGTAATGAGAATGCTGACGTAATAGGTATAGCCCTTGAGGAGCTGGAGTCATCTGTGTTTGTTCTCCATGTACGCCATGGTGCAGTAGTAGGTCGCAGGGCATTCATTATCGAGGCAGGCGAGAGTTATTGGAGTGAACGTGATGTGGTGGAAAAGGCACTGGAGAGACTCTATGCTATAGAGTCAGAGTATCGCATTACTCTACTGGATGGTATAGGTCGTCCGCGTGAGGTAATTGTGCCGGTATTGCCCGGTGACGTGGATCTGTATCAAGATCTGGTACGCTTCTCCGGATCAGAGCACAATATGGGATACCCTGGGAACAGTGAAACCACCTCTCCTCTGGTGGTGATCAAGGTGCCGCAACGGGGGAGGAAGCGAGCGTTGCTGAATAGAGCGGGAGAGAATGCCGCGCACCACCTTGTCCAGCGTAAGTTGAAGCGTTCACAAGATCCGGCTACCATGGCTCGTGCGCTTGAAGAGCTCCAGAGGTACTTAAATCTCAATAGGGCACCTCTTAGAATAGAGTGCTACGATACCAGTCATTTGCAGGGAAGTAATTATGTAGCTTCAATGGTAGTCATTGAAGACGGTATTCCTCGGCCTTCCGAATACCGTCGCTTCAGGCTCAGAGATGTACCGTCAAACAATGATTTTGCAGCAATGGAAGAGGTACTAAGGCGCAGGCTATCCAAACTGTCCACTCCTACCAAGAGCACGAAATTTTCTTACCCACCGCACTTAATCTTACTCGACGGTGGTAAGGGACAACTTGGCGTTGGTATCAGGGTACTTGAAGAGATGGGACTGTCGGGTCAGATAGCGATTGCTGCATTGGCCAAGCGGCTTGAGGAGGTGTATCTACCCAGTCAAGGGGATCCAGTTCCTATTCCAAGGGGTTCCGAAGCTCTCTTTATATTGCAGCGCGCCAGAGATGAGTCTCACAGGACTGCTATCTCTTATCACAGGCAACTGAGGTCCAAGTCCATGACGGGAAGCATACTCGATGGCATCCGGGGATTTGGAGAGAGGCGTAAGATGCGTCTCATCAGTGAAGCCGGAAGTATGAAGAGACTACAATCAATGAGCCGTGATCAATTGTCTGCATTTAGCTGGCTTCCTGAAGATGTCAGGGAGCGTGTATACGACACAATGCATCCACCCAGGCATCAGCGGTGAACCTTACCGATTATTTTGATCTATCGTCGACAGAGAGTGTACTGGTGGCTGATGGGTGGGTAGCTAAGAGTTGCCCCGTAATACCATCAGTTTGCTGGCATCACTGGACAATCCAGCTCGATCAGCCTGCTCTCCAGCGTAAGGCTTGGCGGCGATGTACACTGTGAGAGATGGATTCACAAAGGACAGATTCACCTCCTATAGAGGCAGTGCCAATGGAGCCAGGGCATATGCCGGCGGAAGCAGACGAAATACAGGCATCCATTAGGAATGCATCCACAGGGCAGGCACCAAGAGGAGCTAAAGAGCCGATAACGGCAGAACCAGAAAGGACGGAGTACCTGCTTATTACCGGTATGTCTGGGGCAGGCAGATCAACTGTTGCCGATGCCCTTGAGGATGCCGGTTGGTATGTAATAGACAATATGCCTCCGTCGCTTCTGGCAGAGTCACCATCTGCTCTTGGAACGATAGGTGTACCGCCGTATCGAGTAGCGTTGGTGGTAGGGCGTGGAGGAGGTGCCAGGATCGATGATCTGCTGAATTCGTTGCAACTATTGCGGTCATCGGGACACCCAGTCAAGTTGCTTTATCTTGATGCTCCTGACGAGGTATTGATCAGGCGATTCGAAGGGACACGTAGGCGACATCCAATGTCTGCAGTAGAGCCTGGTATGAAGATACAGGAGGCGATTGCAGATGAGCGCAGAATGCTGGAGCCGGTGAAGGATGTGGCTGACATCGTCATAGAGTCTGGTGAGCTCAATGTAAACCAGCTCCGTAGCAGAATTATCGAAATTTTTCGAGCTGGTATCGGTGGAGCGCTTCAGGTAACCATTATGTCTTTTGGATTCAAATACGGGGTGCCGCTCGATGCCGATATGGTATTTGACTGTAGATTCCTGCCCAATCCCTATTGGGTAGAGGAATTGAAGAATCTGACTGGGGTGGATGATCCGGTGAAAGATTATGTTCTTGGCGGTGCCGCCGCACGTGATCTCCTTGGCAGGATCGACGACCTCTTTCGCTTCGTGCTTCCACTATATTTACAGGAGGGCAAGTCGTATATCACACTGGCCATAGGCTGTACAGGAGGTAAGCATCGATCAGTTGTGATAGCACAGGAACTGTCCGGTAGAATGCGAGATTTGGGTGTGGAGGTAGGCGTACTTCATAGGGACATCAAGCGCTAATGGCCTACAATGATGGATACCCTGCTGTTACAGCCATTGGCGGCGGTCATGGTCTCTCGGTTACTCTAAGGGCGCTGACGAGTTACGCAGGTGATATAAGCGGTGTCGTCTCTGTCGCTGATGATGGTGGATCGTCGGGGAGGCTACGTAAGGTGCTTGGAACCGTTCCACCTGGAGATCTCCGAAAATGCTTGGTTGCACTGGCACCTGAGGATTCCCTGCTCGCCTCGCTATTCGAATACCGCTTCCACGATGGGGAACTGAATGGTCATGCACTGGGCAATCTCATACTTACAGCATTGTTTGAGCGCTGTGGTGACCTGCAGATCGCTCTCAATGAGGCAGGGAAGCTGCTTTCCACCAGAGGGAGAGTACTGCCTGCGGCTGTGCATCCCGTTGTCCTTGAGGCTGATACGAATCATGGAAGGGTAAAGGGTCAGACCGCTGTGATGAACTCCGGTTCTATACTTCATCTGGCCATGCAGCCTGCCAACCCGCGAGTTCCAGATGACGTACTGTCGGCAATGCGCAATGCCGATCAGATCGTGATCGGTCCCGGATCGCTGTTTACCAGTGTCATCGCGGCATCGGGTATACCGGCTATAGCGAGAGAGATCGCCATGGCTCGCTGTCCGCGTGTATATGTAGCCAATTTAAGAGAGCAGCCTGGCGAAACAGCAGATTATGACACGGCCAGCCATCTTCATGCACTTTGTGAGCACGGGATCTCGGTAGATGTCGTCCTTGTCGACCCACGGGGTTTACCACTAGGAGATATAGGGGCACTTGACGTAATGGTAGAGAAGAGAGATATATCCGATAGTAGGACATTGCTGCATGATCCGGTAAAGCTGGGTGAAGCCCTAAGCGAGTTGTTGCATCTATAATGATTGCAGCCATTGTGTATCTATAGGAGGTAGATTTGGCAGATGAGATAGTAATAGATTTTGGGACGGAAAACGTAGTTGCTTTGAGTGCCAAGAAGGGGCTGGTAGTCAACGAACCATCGATAATTGCAAGAGATATATCTACAGGAAAGGTGCTGGCCATGGGTAGGAAAGGGTTGGCCATGCAGGAGGAGATTCCCGGGTCTTTGATTGTGGTGCGACCGGTGGTGAGCGGCTCAGTATCCGATTTGCCTGCCTTGCAGTCATTGGGGAAGATGGTGATCAAAGAGTGCGGGGGATCGAAATTGCACAGATCGAAGGTGATTGTATGCGTGTCACCGGCGATGTCTTCGTTGGAGAAGCAGGCGATCAGGGATGCCTTGAGAAACGGTGGAGCTTCCAGCGTACGCTTTGTGCTTCAGGCTGTGGCTGCGTCTGCTTATGCTGGAGTATCCCCATCGGATGCCACTGGTGCGCTTGTCGTAGATATAGGAGCCGGGAAGACCTGTGTGGCCGCTGTGTCATTGGGGGGAGTGATTGACTATACCAGTCGCAACGTCGGGGGAGAGAGTATGGATAATGCTATCAGGGACATGTTGCGCAATCAACGCGGTGCAGTAGTCAGTTCGAGCGCGGCTGAGGAGATAAGAATGATGGCAGGCTCTGTAAACGGTTCTTCCAGACATGAGGCCGTAGAGGTGTCCGGTCATAACGCTCTGGATGGGCAGAAAGAAAACATTGTGGTGAAGGCAGACGAGGTGAGGATGGCTTGTGAGCCGGTGTTCGAGGATATCTTTGGTGTGGTATCAGATTGTTTGAGTAAGATTCCTCCCGAACTCACCTATGACTTGGCCTCAAGAGGGGTCTTACTTATAGGTGGATTGGCGATGATGAGTGGTCTTGCAGAATGGCTTGGTGAAAAATTGGGTCTTGTTGTATCTGTTCCAGATGAGCCTCAGACTTGTATCGTCAGGGGTGCCCATAGACTAATTCGTATGCGCAGTAACACGAGAGGGATTGTAGAGGAGGTCTAATAGTAGTGACCGGCGATAAAGGACCTGATGCGCAGAATCATCCTGGCCTTCTGGAATATGCTGAGTCTACCGGCATCTGGCATCAGATAGGCCATGGTATGGTCGTATCGGGAGCGATTATTCTTGTTCTGGCGCTTTTGGTTGTAGCTTCCTCATTGATCAGCATGCCTTATTACAGCCTGTCACCGGGCAACGCATTACCGGTTTCGCATATGCTTGCTATTCCTGGCAAGAGCTTGCATCCTTTGCATGGGCAGGTGCTTATGACAGATGTAGAGGTGGCTCAAGTTACCCTGCTGGGTTATATAGTGGATCACTTCGAATCACATGTCGCACTGGTAAAGTCAGATGAGTTGATCGGACCTGGCCCGGCGAGTGAACTCAATGGCGAGGCTATGGTCGAGATGACGGAGGCCAAGCTAACTGCACGAGTGGAAGCATTGCGCCAGATGGGCTATAGCGTGCCGGAGCAAAATGCAGGAGCTGTCGTATGGATGGTACTGAAACCTTCACCTTCGTGGGGGAAGCTTATACCTGGAGATATAGTTACAGCAGTGAATGGTAGGAACATATCTACAGCTAATCAACTGGCCGACGCTATATCTGCAGAGAGGCCGGGTAGTACAGCGACTCTGACATTTACCACCGTGAACCAGTTGATTGGATCAGGTGGGAAGAGATCGCCTAATCCGCGTTATAGCCAGGTGAAAATTGTAATCGGTAAAAGACCGACTACATTGGGCGGTGCCAACAATACGGGTTTTATTGGTGTGGTCCCCTTTACTCAGGGGGTCTATTCGTTGCCGTTTGCCGTGAATCTGTCTACGGGGATGATAGGAGGGCCCTCTGCTGGCCTGGCATTTACGCTTGGTATTCTGAACGCATTGAATGGTGGCGATCTCACTGGTGGAAAAATAGTTGCTGCCACCGGTACCATTAGACCCAATGGTGCAGTAGGGCCTGTAGGTGGCGTCAGAGAGAAGACTATTGCTGTAGAGCGTGCTGGAGTAACGGTCTTTATTGTCCCCAGGGAGGAATATAACAGTGCTGTATCGGTGGCATCAAAGCATCTTAAGGTAGTGGCAGTTACCTCACTTACCCAGGCATTGTCTGCCCTGCACCGGATAGGGGGCAGGCTGGGTAATGCTGCTCACGGTCCCGTTTCCGGATCCAGTGGACATAGCGCTCCACCCGGATTCCAGTATGCCCCATGGTCTTAGGCCGTAGATTTTTAGGCCGCAGATTCACTGCATTGGTAGGACTGCATTGGGAGAGCTGCACTCGGAGTCGATTGAAGTACCTCATCCTGTCGTATGAGATAGTAGAACATTCTATGGGGAAAACCGATGGGGTAAATACTGGATAGTCGAAAGGTATCCTCCCTGCAGGATGCACAGTATCTAGTGAAGTGGCCGGTATGCCGGTATGCCGAGGAGTTTGTCTACGGTGGTAAAACCATATCCTGCATTGCTCAAACGTTCGACAGTTATTTTGACTGCTTTTACGGTCTGGGCGCGATTGCCACCCTTGGCATCGAATCCGTCGTGAAACAGTATGAATGCGCCCGGTTTTGCCTTTGACACAGCGCCTCTGGCTATCCGTGCAGGATTGGGCTGGAATATCTCCAGTGAGTGACAGAACTCCCCGGATACCGGTTGCAGAAGATGGCTTCTAATCATGGCGAGACTCCCCGGTATTCTCAGCAGCCATGGAGGACGGTACAGAGACGGCAAGACTCCCAGGTACTTTGCAAATACGGCATCAGCCTGTTCGATCTCTTGCTGTATGCTTTTCAAATGAAGGTACTTGCCGAATCGATGCGAGTAGGCGTGACTGCCAATCACGTGTCCAGCACTGAACAATTCTTGTGTGACCTCGGGGTAGCGCTCGACGCAAGCACCGGGCTGGAAGAAGGTTGCCTTTATGTCATAATCGGCAAGTAGGCTGGCTATCTGCGAGGTATAGGGTTGATTAGGCCCGTCATCGAAGGTAATGGCTACCAGTCTTTCATCTGTGTCGCCATGGTACGGGAAATCTCCCTGTAGCTGAGAGTATGGCGACATGCAGAGCCAGTACAGTGAGCCTATACATACCCCAGCACCGCCCAATGGCAGTATAAACTTACGGTACAGTGTCCCGCCCTTCTGGCACGAGGTGCTGTATCCCATCAGGCTACCATTACCGGCAGTACACTACTGTACGCTACTGGATATGATGTAGCCATATGCGCCGTAGAGTAGGTATCTACGACATGCTGAACCACCGAAGCACTACATGATTGGCAACTTTCGGGAGGTCGACTGTATGACAATGTTTTCACTACTAGAACAAGCGCGTTACGGCATTGAACAGCGGTTCGACTACATAACCATAGCCTAGACCTACAATGGGGCGTCCAGGAAAAGCCATGAACAGGATAGTGGCAGTTGCGATAGCTACCCTGTTGACCCAGTAAAAAGGAGAACGATGTACGGCGCTATCCCTGAAAGCTGGTGCGTTTTTCAGCAGACAACGTCCGGCTAGGCGATTTATCCAGTAGGTGATAAGGTAATAATATCCGAAACTGATGAATAGATTGTAAAACAAACCACGGCTGAGGCGTCTTGACGAGCTGAAGCTTGGATTACTCAGACTGAATACGATCCTGCCCTTTGAACGGAGCTTCCTGAGAAGGTCGATCTCGTCACCTCCTTGAGTCATATTGGTATTGTAACCGGACCACGCGTCCTTTCGGAAGGCAATATTGGTGGCACTGATATAGAATACGTATCTTGTCAACAGATATACCAGGTAGACTACACCAAATAAGATTTTGGGATATATGGCACTCCACCATGGCCCGTCGGTAAAACTGCATGGACCGGCAACGGCTACACACTCAGGGTTTTTGGAGAATGTCTCATCTATATGGGTAAGCCATGAAGTGTCGTATACGGTATCAGCATCTGCCGATATGATTATCTCCCCTCGTGCCTCTTCTGTGCCTCGCTGGCGTGCCGGACAGACCCCTATATGAGGTGCCTCGACGACGGTAGCACCAAGAGATGATGCGAGCTCTGCAGTAGAGTCAGTACTGTTGTTGTCGGCCACTATTACTTCATAGTCTCCAGTGAAGTCCTGCCTGGCCAATGACTGCAAGCAATCGCCGATATATCGTTCTTCGTTGAATGCCGGTATGACTATGCTGTATTTGGGGTTGCCATCTTTGGCATCTGAAGCTGTCCTGTCGGTCACGCCTTGATCTTAGTACTTCCGGTCACTTACTTAATGGCATGGCTATAATTAGTTCAGTTTCGATTTGGCATATGAACGTGGTAATGGCTAATATTCTTATTTATGGAAATAAACGATTGTTCGGCAATAGTAACAGGTGGAGGATCTGGTCTCGGCGAAGCTACTGTGCGCAAGCTTACTGCCATGGGAGCACGCTGTACCATATTCGATATTAAGGAAGAGCCAGCCAAGAAACTGGCAGAAGAACTCGGTAAGGGAACCAATTATGTAGTGGGAGATGTTTCCAACCCAGAGGATTGCCAGCGTGCCGTCGATCAGGCTGCAGAGGGTGGTAAGCTGCGGATAGCGGTCAATTGTGCCGGCATAGGATGGATCGGGCGCGTAATAAACCGTGATAATTCTCCGCACGATCTCAAGTCTTTTCAGTTCATCCAGAATGTTAATCTAATCGGTACGTTCAATGTGATGACACGTGCCAGTTCGGCTATAGCCCAGACAGAGCCTCAGGAGGACGGTAGCAGGGGCGTGGTCGTCAATACTGCATCGGTGGCAGCGTTCGAAGGTCAGATCGGCCAGCTTGCTTACTCAGCTTCGAAGGGAGCTATTGTAGGTATGACGGTTCCTGCTTCCAGGGACCTTGCTGTCAGCGGTATAAGGGTATGTGCCATCGCCCCTGGATTGTTTGATACGCCGTTGCTCGGTCTTCTGCCGGAGCCTCAGAAGGAGGCATTGGGGCAGTCAGTTCTCTTTCCTAAAAGACTTGGCAAGCCGTCGGAGTATGCCGACCTTGTGGCTTTTATCGTATCGTGCGGCTATCTGAACGGTGAGGTAATCAGGTTGGATGGTGGGATAAGGATGCCACCCAAGTAAGTGGGCTGGCTGGCGGTACTGTGCGTTATGTAGAGGTCCATGGGACCAAGCTTTCCGTCATTGGTTTGGGCACTTGGCAATTTGGCTCCAAGGAGTGGAACTATGGACGCGGCTACGAGGAGAGGGAATCAGCCGCTATAGTAAATCAGGCATTGGATCTGGGTGTAAACGTAATAGATACTGCAGAGGCTTACGGATGGGGCAGATCGGAGAGGGCAGTCGGTCGGGCGATTGAGTCCCGTAGGGATGAAGTCTTTATTGCGACAAAGGTGTTCCCTGTAATGCCAGTGGAGCCGGTAATCAGGGATAGAGCGAGGCGGAGCGCCTCACGGCTCGGAGTACAGAGTATAGATCTATACCAGATACATTGGCCAAATCCTGTCGTTCCTTTGAGTATGACCATGAGGGCAATGTCATCACTCCAAAGAAGCGGTCTGGTAAAGGATGTGGGAGTGTCAAACTTTTCGTTGACTCTATGGCAGCAGGCTGAGCGGTTCTTGTCGGGCAATGTACTTAGTAACCAGGTTCGTTACAATCTGCTCGACAGGAGGATAGAGAACGATATACTCCCTTGGACAGAAGAGACTGGTCATGTGGTGATAGCTTACAGTCCACTTGCACAGGGGCTCTTGTCCGGCAGGTATTCCAGGGATAATATTCCCGGTGGTCTGAGAGCATATACCGCAGCCTTTCAACCACAAAATTTGGATCGGGCAAAGCCAGTAATTGAATCCCTGAAACGAATAGCCTTGGAGCATGGTGCTACGCCTACCCAGGTTGCCTTGGCCTGGATTATCAGTAGACCAAATGTCGTGGTTATACCGGGTGCAAGCTCGGTATCTCAGTTGCGAGCTAACGTTGAGTCATCACAATTGGGTCTGACCGATGACAACATAAGGGAGTTGAACGATGTTTCCAGCGGTTACAGGTCATCGTCCGGTTTGACCGGTCAGTTCACTCGTGGCGTCAGGGCTGGACAGTTACTGGTATCGAGAACCCTGGATAGATATACCAGACCTATCAAATCAGCCTGGTGAATCCAGTGTAGTGTCTCGTAAATAGCGTGACGTTATCCGGCAAGTCAGGGACGTCATCTGGCAAGGCCGAGGACGAAGGCGTAGCCGGTAGCTACGTTGAGGACGAGAACGCTGTCAGGGGCGTCATCTGGCTGGCGGGAACCCATGGTTATTTGCGTGTCACTGCACCAGTAGCTGACCTCGTGCTATAATGACCTCATGATACGAGATATGGCGGTTCGGGTCAATGATGGCTGACGTAATAAACAAGCTTTACGCCTTTTTCAGCCGTATCATGCACCAGGGTGAGCGTGTATTGCATATGAGCGAATTTGAGTTGGTGCTGGCGGTTGTTGTTGTTTTGCTCATCCTGCTTATCCTGGTGGTGTGGTGGAAACGCAGGGTAGACAGGTATAATGAGACTGTTTGGAGAGCAGGACGTTATACTGCAA
>JAMCPC010000003.1 GCA_023379725.1 Actinomycetota bacterium | reverse complement strand
ATGAGGCGGTATTCTTTGTGAATGGCAGCCCGGTCGAGGAGACACCGCTGGATCTTTCGCCGAGGTTATTTTTTCAGGTAGAGGGAGATGGTCGTCAAAATGGAGATAGCGTTAATGATACATTTGGTCCGGTAGATATTTCAGTGGGGAATAATTGCCCATCTTACTGTGGGCTGAATGGAACGTGGAATACCAATTTCGGTACGTTCGGTCTTAATGCCGTGCAGACCAACGGCAATGCTCAGAACGGAGCTTCATTTAATGTAAACGGTACAGTTAGTGGACTTCCTGCGGGAGCGAACTGGGGTAATTACACCATGGCTGCAGGTATTGCTATGATTGCTCAGTATTGGAATGGTGCATGACGTTTGATTGATTTGCGGGCGTGGCGGAATTGGCAGACGCGCCGGGTTTAGGTCCCGGTGCTCGTAAGAGCGTGGAGGTTCGAGTCCTCTCACCCGCACTTCGTCATATGATGCTACTACCGCCTATGTCATTTTCTCATTTGTTACGATAATATCGGTTATATCCTCAATGTAGCGGATTTAGTGTTTGGCAGAGAGTCAGGGTAAGATTGTAGGTATGGCAGAAAAAATTACAATGAACACCGATGGAATACTGGTAGTACCTGATGAGCCGATCATCCCCTTTATAGAGGGTGATGGTACTGGGGTAGATATTTGGCCGGCTGCAAAGCTGGTCATTGACACGGCAGTCGCCAAGCAGGGCAAAAAGATTGCCTGGAAGGAGGTTCTGGCTGGCGAAAAGGCCTACAACGAGACTGGCAATTGGTTGCCGGACGAAACAGTGGAGGCCTTTCGCGAATATCTTATTGGGATTAAAGGTCCGCTAACTACGCCAGTGGGAGGAGGGATAAGATCGCTGAACGTTGCTCTTCGTATGATACTGGATCTCTATGTCTGTCTGCGTCCGGTACGCTGGTTCCAGGGTGTGCCTTCGCCTGTTCAGCATCCGGAGAAGGTGGATATGGTGATATTCCGGGAGAATACCGAGGATGTCTATGCGGGGCTTGAGGTACAGGCCGGGAGTCCTGAGGCTATCAAGCTGGCTGCGTTTTTGAAAGAAAATATGGGCTGGGAGATCAGAGAGAACTCCGGTATAGGGATCAAACCAGTCTCAGAGGAAGGTTCGAAGCGTCTTATAAGAGCTGCCATCAAGTATGCGCTCTCTCATGGCCGTAGTAGTGTCACCATGGTGCACAAGGGCAATATCCAGAAGTTTACTGAAGGGGCATTTCGTAGCTGGGGTTACGACCTGGTAAGAGAGGAGTTTGCAGACGTAGCAGTGTCATGGGATGACTGTAGCGGCAAGCCGGGAGATAAATTACTGGTGAAGGACAATATAGCGGATATCACTCTGCAGCAGGTTCTTACCCGTCCTGCAGACTTTGACGTCATTGCCACGACAAACCTGAATGGTGATTACCTGTCGGATGCCCTGGCCGCTCAAGTGGGTGGCATCGGGATAGCGCCGGGTGCAAACATAAACTACGTAACCGGTCATGGGATATTTGAAGCCACCCACGGCACTGCCCCCAAGTACGCTGGGCTGGACAAGGTGAATCCCGGCTCTGTAATCCTGTCAGGTGTGCTGATGCTGGAGCACTTGGGATGGAACGATGCAGCTGTCAGCATAGTAAGGGCTCTAGAGTCTACTATTGCCGCTAAGATCGTTACCTATGATTTTGCCAGGCTTATGGAGAATGCTACCGAGGTGAAGTGCTCGGAGTTTGCAGCTGAGATAGCTGCGCGCATATAGCATATAGAGGCCGGATGAAAAGTCTGATAGTAGGTCATGGAGGGCGTGAGAGTGCATTGGGTATGCGTATGGCTCAATCCAGCACGCTCTATGCTTTTATGGGGCACGTAAATCCTACTCTGGCGCACTTGGTCTCCGACACAGGTGGTGAGTATGCTATCGGTGATGTGTGTGACGCGCTCTCGATTGCAGATTATGCATCGAGTAATTCTGTGGATATAGCTATGGTGAGTAGTGACAACCCACTGGAAGCCGGAGTGGTCGATGCATTGCAGGCGGAAGGCATTCCAGTTGTTGGTCCGACTCGTGATGGTGCTGAGATAGAGTGGAACAAGGCATTTTCGCGACAAGTGGTTTCGAAGATAGAGCCAACGGCAAATCCACAATATATTCTGGTTCGAGACGTAGAAGGACTTGCGGATGCCATATCAGATATGTCGAGAGACAGCAGAGAGGTGGTCATAAAGCCTGTTGGGTTGACCGGAGGGAAGGGGGTGAAGGTGGTAGGACCTCATTTACCAGACAACGAAGCTGCCTATGAATATGGTTCGAGTATCATTTTGTCCGGTCAAGCTGGTGGAGCGGTGATCGTGGAAGAGAGATTGGACGCTCCAGAGTTCACCATACAGGCTATGACCGATGGGAAGAAAGTCGTGTTTCCCCCTGCCACATATGACTATCCGTATCGTTATGATGGAGACAGCGGGCCGGGCACTGGAGGCATGGGATCGTATTCTATGGCAGGTGGGCTATTGCCTTTCCTTGATAAATCCACTTACGAACATGCCTGCCAGATTACCGAGGACGCTATCCACTATCTGGTGAGGAGTGGTCGTCATTTTACTGGATGTATGAATGCCGGTTTCTTTGCAACGGAGGAAGGTCCAAAAGTAATAGAGTTCAATTCCAGGTTTGGTGATCCGGAGGGGTTGAATATTATGACACTATTCGAGGGTGATTGGGTGGATGTCATGTACGCCATGCATCATGGGAAGCTGAATGACCTTTTGATCCCGCTGGCCGGGGAGTCATCGGTAGTAGTCTATCTGGTATCTCCAGAGTATGCATTGAAGCAGGGCAACCCTCACCACTTCAGCCTGGATAATGGTAGAGCTTCAGCAGCTGGGGTAAGCGTGTATTTTTCATCAGCCTGCGAGGAAAGTCCCGGTCAATTTGTAACGGTCGGCACCTCTCGGGCAGTTGCATTTGCAACCTGTGCACCTATTCTGGCAGATGCCAGAGAGAGGGTATATGGCGTGATTGAATCGGTTGTAGATGGTTCTCTGGAGTATCGAAAGGACATTGCGCTGGTATAATTAATTTATGGATATGCAAGGCCACGAGCAGCAGAGGGAGCGGAACCATCACGATATAGATCTTCTTCACTTCAGCAGGCTGGTGTCGGTAGCGTTGGTTGCAGTGGTTGCCGGTTTGATTCCCTGGACGATTTTTCTGGCTATCAAGCTACCTATCAGGTACACAGCACGTCATTGGACACTGCTGTGGGTAGGGTTTGATGTCGTACTTATGATTGTCATGGCCTACACTGCCTGGGCTGCATGGTTCCGTAAGCAGATTATGGTACTAACGGCTATAGTCGCTGGTACCATGCTGGCTACCGATGCCTGGTTTGATGTTATCACCTCCCTTGGAAAGAGGGGAGAGTGGGTGACGCTGTCTACTGCATTTCTGGCCGAGATTCCGGGAAGCATCTTCTTTTTCTGGCTTGCCAGGGCAGTGATCCTGAGATCGATTACCAATGCATACAAGATGGCTGGCATAAGCGATTCTCCGGTGCGGTTGCGGGATGCTTCTGCACTCTATACTCTTTCACCGCTGTCGCAAGAGCGCAAAAAAGTAAATTCGTTACTCGACAGGAAGCCTTCTGGTAAGTCAATTGAGTCAAATCAGGTGGACTCGTACCCAGATACGAGTCCAGGCAGGGAATAGTCGCAGTGTCTACCCATGCGCCAGGCGCAACTCCCAAGGCAGCCCCCTACCGCCAGCTTCATTTTGACAGGGGGGCGAGGCCATTTTTGGTCCTGTGGGAACTTACGCGAGCCTGCGACCTGGCTTGCATACATTGCCGTGCAGAATCGAGATCATGGAGGGATCCAGATGAACTCTCCACTGCCGAGGTCACGAAAGTGCTCGATGATTTGGCGGCTCTGGGAGCTCCCAGGCCTATAGTAGTACTTACCGGTGGAGATCCCTTCAAACGGCCTGATCTTGCCGACATAGTATCTTATGGCACGAAACTCTCGTTGCGGATGGCCGTATCACCATCTGGTACCCCGTTGGCCACACGTAGGAACCTGGCAGAGTTACGGCTTGCCGGGGCCACCGCTGTTTCGTTCTCTATTGATGGTGCTTCGGCAGAGTCACATGATAGCTTCCGCAGGGTTCCTGGATCGTTCGACTTGACTGTGAATGCCTGCAGAGAGGCGGTCGATTTAGGCTTTCATCTGCAGGTGAACACTACAGTTACCAGTGAAACCGTAGATCAGTTGCCGGGCATCCTCCGGTTGGTCAGTTCCATACCGGCTGGACTCTGGAGCCTGTTCTTCCTGATTCCCACAGGGAGAGGTCGCCTACTTGCACCGCTCAGTGCAGAGCAGATCGAAGATGTGCTTTTATTCCTGGCTGAGATATCCGAGATCATGCCGGTCAAGAGTACTGAAGCACCGCAATTCAGGAGAATACTCGTTCAGCGAGAGGCTGAATACGATATGGTGCCCAGTACCCCCCTATATTCCAAGCTGATGAAAGCTGTCGAAGATATGTTGCCATCCGGCACCTCTGGCCATGGAGGTGATTCCGGCTCTGCCGGTATTCCCAATTCCATTTCAGCAGGCATCCCTGGTCGCATACGGAGCGATAAGGGGAATTTAGGTGATGGTCGTAGCTCAAGTAATAGCGTACATGGTGGCCATACCCGTCGTCCTCTGGTAGTCGGTGATGGCTATGGTGTAGTGTTTATATCGCATACAGGGGAAGTGCTGCCCAGTGGATTCCTGCCAATGGTCGCCGGTAACGTGAGGGACTCTTCTATCGTTACCATATATAGAGAGTCCGAGTTGCTCAATCTGCTGAGATTACCCTCTGGATATGGAGGGAGGTGTGGTATCTGTGAGTATCGTGATATCTGTGGGGGATCACGTGCCCAGGCATTTGCTGTTTACGGTGACCCACTTGCAGAGGACCCGAACTGTCCCTTCCGTCCAGCTCAGTCAGCATAGTTTAGTCAATCAATTCGTGAGGCTGTCATTAAGAACAAGTCTTATTGTTGTGCGAAGGAGTAAGTGTAACCGTCACGCTGGTGGTATTCACCTGATTGTAGAACTCAAGCCAGTTGGAGCAGGTTGTTCTTTTTGATGAGCCTTTTGTAGTGGCTCCAACCACGTGTACTAAATATCCATGTGGATAATGGAGCGCAACGGAGGTATATACAAGAGTAGGAGCAGCTATTTTTCTGGTTACGCTATAGCTAAGGTGGAAAATACCTGTAGATGGGTTGTAGCCATACGAGGTGGGAACACCAGCAATAGCTGCCGGATATGGTTGTGAGAGGGCAGTTGCCTTTTTTCTGTGTAGGCTGGTGATTATGCAGTCGTCACGGAAGAGGCTTTCTGGAGAATTTTTGGGACATTTTCCATGGTCAGAGGCGTAGCTGCGTGTAGTTATATCTCCGGATGCCTTAAATTGCCAGTATATCCAACCTACCATGTCCTGACTTGCAAGCTGGATGTCCTTGGATATTTCCGGAGTATAGAAAGTGGCTCCAAATTCCGTCATTAATGGGGCTGCACCCATTGAAGAGTAGGCTGAAAGGGCATTAGAGTCGACATGGTTGAATTGTTCATAGCAGAGGGACAACCGGGCTGCAGTGTAGGGATTACTGAACTCACCATGGGTGAGGCAGTAGTTGTGGAAGGAGAATCCCACTGGGTCCAGGCTGGGTGATGGGGGAGTAAAACTTGAGGGGACTCCACCATTGAATGTGACTGGTGGCTCGTAAAAAATTATGTGGTGGGGGTCGTTGCTCCGTATGGCTTGAGCACTCATTGTCTCGAATGGCTCCAGATATTCTGTGTCGAACGTAACAGGTGAGCCAATAAATTTGGCTGGCCATGGTTCATTCATTATGTCATATCCAAGTACCATCGGATCATTCTTGAAGTATGCCGCCACCTTACCCCATGCCTGTGCATAGGATTGCCATACGTTTCCACGGTTTTCCCATAGTCCGTCAAACGCTGCTGTGACTGCTCTGGAGAGTTGGTTACCTGGAAACGGTCTGTTCACCGAGAGGCTGAGGTGATGATTATGAACGGCCCACTGGGGAAATCCCTCTCCTCCAAATTTTTGCGTATATAAATCCTGATGGCTATCTACCAGGGTGAATATATGCTGATTTGCCAGCATACTCTCCGTACGCTGAAGGCAATTCAAATAGTTGTAATCGAACTTACCTTTCTGCGGCTCAAACCCTTCCCATAGGTAACCAAGGCGTACTACGTCAAAGCCGAGATTGTGCATCAATGAGGCATCGGCGGGCTCTATTCCCCAAGCCGTATCCTGAGGGCAGTAGGGTGGTACTTTGTATACTTCATTTACACCATGAAGGATTATGGCACGCCCCGTACTGTCGACAATAAACCTCCCTGAGGTGCTCAGTGGCCCCTTTGGCCAATCTATCCCACTCAAATTTGATGATTTGAAAAGTGAAGAAGGGACATCCTGGCGACTTTGAGAGGGTTTTGTACTGGCCGAGCAAGCTGCCAGCGTTACGGCCGATAACAAAGATATCAAGATCGCTAGTGCAGTGTATTTGGGTATATGCAATGGTTTGGTCA
Source organism: Actinomycetota bacterium (assembly GCA_023379725.1). Classification (GTDB taxonomy): domain Bacteria; phylum Actinomycetota; class Acidimicrobiia; order Acidimicrobiales; family JAMCPL01; genus JAMCPL01. Next base: position 14,630 of record JAMCPC010000003.1, on the reverse strand, counting down.
TGCTTGGTTTACCTTATTTATCCTGTCGTAGAATTGGTATTTATCCTGTCGTAGAATTGGTCCAGTAGCATAGGATTGGCAGCGGCAATAATAGCATGCCTGGTCGTGTGATCCAGGGCTACTATGTTACTTCCATCTGTATCGCGCATACATCCACCTGCCTCTTCGCAAATTAACTTACCTGCAATATAGTCCCATACTCCGAGGTGAGCAAGGCCGACTGATCCGTAACAATCCAGTACTCCTTCCGCTACCAGACAGATATCCAATGAAGCTGCACCCAGGGCACGATACTGTGACCACCCAAGGTATTTGCCGGGGAAACCGGATAGACCTACTATCGACTCTGCGAATGTGCTGCAGCTTGAAGTGGTAAGCCTTTTCCCATTTTTCCATGCCCCAAGAGCATTTATTGCACGATAAGTATCTCCGTTGGCCAGGTTCGATACGAGGGCAACACGCGTTCCGTCTGCCCCTACCGCACATATACTGGTAGCATACCATGGGATGCCATGAGCAGCGTTGGTCGATCCATCAATGGGGTCTATAACGATGGTTATATCGTCTATTGCATTGTCAGGCGATGTAATTCCACTCTCCTCTGAGAGAGTGGTGAGCCGATTGCTGTGTAGTATTTCGATAGCGGCAGCATCTGCAGCAAGGTCAATCCTGTATTGGCCGGGTCTTTCCCCTAAAGACGATCTTTCTGCCACTGAGTCCAGTGCTTCAAGGACGGCTTTTGTTACCTCCTCGAATATTTCGAGCAGCCATCTGTCTGTATCGTTTGCGCTGTCGGGTATATCTGTCACTTTGGTGTAACCGTGAGTCTACCAGTTAATTTTAGTGGTCTGGGTTCTCGCCAGCCATATAACGCCCCTGATCCTCTTGAGCCTCTTACGAGATAGGCCGCTATGGCGAGTTTACTCAGTGCACAAATCATTGCCGGTCAATGAACTGATAAGGTGTTAAACTGTATATATGGCAGTAATTGACGTTCCGGGCTTTGTGGCCGAATTGAAGGATCATTCCGCTGATCATGGGTTTCATATCCATGATGAGCGCCACTTTGTGGAGACCTATTCATTGCAACAGACTTGGGAGGTGGATTTACACCCTGAAGCCGGGTGCGGCGGCCCTATTGATCTTCACCTGTCGCTGGAGGTAGATCCCAGAGTATTACTGGCATTCGAAGATGCTGTGATGGATCTGCCTGATGATGTCGATCCACCCAGTGGCTTTGAATTTCCCCTCTCGTTCAACTGGTCATTACCCCCACTGCCCAATGGGCCTGACCTATTGCGTCTGGCTATTGACCTGGCGGGCATAGGAGGCATAGAGTTGCCGTTGGAGGTGTCGGCTATTGACTCTTATGCCTCTGCCACCGATGGCGCTGAACGCAGGCTTACCATAGTGGCCAGCCATCCTGTGTCTCTCTCCAAGATTCTTTCAGGGGAGGAGACGCTCTGTGACGTGCTTGATAAGTGTCTGGCTGTGAGTGACTACTTACTTGAGTCATCTCCAGCTTGGCTGGCTGGGTAAAAATATAAAATATGCAATATCTGCCTGCATCGTAATAGGTGGATGTGTTACTATATTGATCATGGGATATGATGGCATGGGCGCCAGCAACGGTAGGCGTGCATTAGTATTGAATGCTACCTATGAGCCGATAGCGGTGGTGTCGTCTCGACGAGCTTTACTCCTTGTGATAGCGACCAAGGCTGAGCTTATCCATCCGACGAGTAGATTCTACCGGTCGGAGAGTTTTACTTTTCCGGAGCCATCTATAGTCAGGCTGTCGCACTATGTGCGTGTACCCCATGATAGGGGAGTAGCGCTGAACCGGCGTACACTCTTTGCGCGAGATCATGGCAGATGTCAGTACTGCGGTAAACCGGCAGAAAGCATAGATCACGTCGTTCCTCGTAGCAAGGGAGGTCGTCATTCGTGGGATAATGTGGTTGCTGCATGTAAGTACTGCAATATGCGCAAGACGGATAGATTGCCTCATGAGGTGGGATTTGTACTTGCGAAAACTCCGACTGTTCCAAAGAGAAAGGTGTGGCTTATCGCTGTCAGTGGCAATACGCCTGAAGAGTGGATGCAGTATTTGGATGAGGAGTCGTTAAGCGCTTAGCTATTATGCTCATCTTCGCGAACATCAGACTCCAGGACGTCAGACTCTACTAGAGATATTGGACCAGTGCCTGTCTTATTCGGTGTCATCAATAGTGGCTATTGATGACCACCAGAGGTGATTCGACATGGAGGATAGAGGCGAGGTCGGGTACCGCTGCCCAACTCCATGTGCAGTGGCCTCCACTGGAATGGATGCACGAGAGGGTAGTGGCATTCAGTAACGTATCTCATGCAGCGATAGTCCTTGGAAGCAGTCAAAGCTTAAAAGTATCCAGGTATATTGAATCAAACGGCGGCGGCTGGGACAATTTTTCCGGTTGTGAGGACAGGGGGATTGAAGTGGTCAGCCGCTCTACAGGTGGTGGTGCGGTGTATGTAGCTCCCGCCGATCAACTATGGGTCGACTTCTGGTTGCCCAAGAGTGATGTTCTATTTGATCACGATATATTGAGATCATCTTTTTGGGTGGGGAGTATATGGGTAAAAGCCTTGAAGAGTTTCGGGTTGCAAGACATCAAAATGCACGAAGGACGTCTGATGCCGGGAGAGTGGGGATCATTGGTATGCTTTGCCTCTACCGGTCCTGGTGAGGTCTTCTGTGGAACGCGTAAGGTGGTAGGCATCTCTCAGCGCAGAACCAGGCATGGTATATGGTTCCAGACGATGCTACCGCTGCGGTGGGCACCTGGCGAGTGGATTCCCTGTATGACACCGTATTTTAAGCTGTTCAGAGAGGGTGAGCTGTTAAGCACGGTGGAATTGCAGGCATGGCTTGTGGAGCACGTAGTCTCGTTTGATGACCTCGCTTGGTCTCAGTGCTCTGCCAGTGGGTTGAACGGCTCTGATAGCTCTGGCGGATCAGCAGTCCGGGCAATTGTGGATGGGCTGATTGCAAACCTGCCAACCTGACCTACTCACAAATATGGGCGGATAGAGAGCGCACCCCCGTCTGTGAGGGGTGGGCTTTTCCTTATTGCATTGGTTGTCATCGTGTGCATTTTCTGATTGTGTTGCCAAGTCTCTACTTCAGGATAGGTCATCGTTGCGTACATCTTCAGACATCTTCAGAGAGAAAATAATCGGTGATATCCACCACTGGGGTATAAAGTGGTGTAAAGTGGATCAAAGTGGTATATCAGGGAGGTAATGTACTCTCTTGAGTGGGAGAATGGTACCAGAAGGAGAAGCGAGAAGGTTGGAGAGGTAGAGCAGATGGAAGGGTTTTTCGGTCGCTATGATCATAAACTCGATAGCAAGGGAAGGCTAACACTGCCCTCCCGCTTCTCCGATGCCTTCGGAGGCGGGGCTTTCATCTCTTCTTATCTGGGCGGCTGCCTGGCGCTCTGGACACCGGTGGAGTTTGGCATCAGGATGCGTGAGATGCAGGAGAAAGCATCTACCTCTGCCAAGTGGCGCAATCTGGTACGGGTATGGTCAGCCGGAACATACCAAGCGGAAAAAGATGCTCAGGACAGAATCACCATTCCACCTCATCTCAGAGAATTTGCCGATATCACCTCAGAGGTGGTCATTTCGGGCGCAATCGATCATGTAGAGATATGGAATCCATTGCGCTGGAGAGAGTTGGAAGAGCCGCAGGAGAGGATGCTTATCTTGGGGGAGCAGGATATATGACGTCATACCACTTACCGGTAATGGCAGCGATGGTAGTCGAATTGTTTTCACAGTGCCCTGGCAGTTGCATAGTAGATGCAACAGTAGGTACAGGTGGTCATGCAGAGGCACTTTTACTCACCAACGATTCAATACAGGTAATCGGTATTGACCGGGATAGCAGTGCCCTGGAAATCTGTAAAGCACGGCTTGAAAGGTTTGGTGACAGGATCAGGCTGATACAGGGTCGATTCTCCCAGATTGAGAGGTTGCTGGGCGAGATGGGTATAGGAACTTCGCAGGTTACCGGGATATTGCTGGATTTGGGACTCAATTCATTACAGATAGACACACCCAGCAGGGGGTTCTCCTACATGGTGGAGGGGCCACTTGATATGCGTATGGATGCCACTCAGGGCACTACCGCGTCGGATCTGGCCAATGAGGCCACCGAGAACGAATTGGTAGAGCTATTTCGCGCAAACGGAGAATATCAGAATGCACGGAGAGTGGCCAGAGCCATTGTTGCATCAAGGCCATTGCACAGTACAGCACAATTGGTAGATGTCGTAGACAGGGCAGTGCCTGCCAGCGCTCGTAAGCGCAAGGGTCACGCAGCCAAACGCTTTTTCCAAGCAATGCGCGTATATGTAAATGATGAGCAGGCAGAGCTTGCTGCAGTGCTTGATGCATCTATGCGCTTACTGTCTGATAGAGGATATCTGATTACAATATCTTACCACTCTGGAGAGGATGGCATGATAAAGGCGTTCATGAGATATGCAGAGACGGGAGGTTGCCAGTGCCCTCCCCAGTTACCCTGCCAATGTGGGGCAGTCTCATTGGGAAGGATGATCTTTAGAGGAGCACGCAAACCTACTCGTGATGAGATAGATATGAACCCGCGGGCAAAGAGTGCGAGGCTTCGTGCATTTGAGCGAGTGATTCAGAAAGGGAAGTGATGGAAATGGCAGGCACTAAGGTGGTCAATCACAGGAAAGCAAACGGACAGGTGGTCAAGCATAATAAAGTGGTCAAGCACAATAAAGCGCTGTTGCCGGGTTGGGCAGTAATTGCGTGCGGTATCTTATTCGTTGTAGGAAGCGTACTGCTGGTGCTGGCTGGTGAGGCGCTACTTACCTCCAGGCAGGTGTCCGTAGGCCAGCTGCAGGGTAGCCTGCAATCTCAGGAGGCATTGCACAATGACCTGTCCACGCAGGTAGGCTTACTGAGCCAACCCGGTAATCTATTGTCGTCTGCACTCTCTGATTCAGGCAGACTTCCTGCTCCAGCCAGCCCTTCACACGCTGTGAGCGCTTTACATGAAGCACAGACCTCCGGCAGTAATTCATCACACAGGAATGTCGGGCAACCATCCAAGAATGCCAAACCAAGTGGCGGTCAGCTCTTGGCGACAGCATCGGATGGGCACCTGCAGCAGGTATCCAACGGGACTGGAAGGTAGAGAATGCGTAAGAGTCTACGTAAGAGCCAATTACCGAAGGGAAGGGTAAGTTTTATTACAGTGGGCGTTATCCTGGCGTTCCTGGCACTGTTGATGAGACTGGCCTATGTCCAGGTCATTCATGCTCCTGTATATGCTGCGTATGGCAGGAATGAATCGGCTCAGAGAGTCTATGTGCCGGCGATTCGAGGCCCTATATATGCGCGTGACGGTAGATTGCTTGCTGAATCTGTACAGCGGGAGGATATCGTGGCTGACCCCTTCCTCATACACCACCCAGCAAATGATGCGACCAAGCTGGCATCTTTGCTGGGAGAGAAAACGAGTCAGCTTACTACGCTGATGAGCGAGAAGAGCGGTTATGTAGTAATTGCTACCGATTTAGCCCAGTCTACAGCTACGAGTGTCATGAATTTAGGGTTGACTGGTATCACTACGCAGCCAGTGAGCGTGAGAATATACCCGGCGGGAGCATTGGCACAACCGGCTATAGGAACTGTGAATTGGCAGGGAATTGGTGCCGCAGGTCTGGAATACCAGTATAATAAGTTACTCTCCGGACATTCGGGGTGGGAGAGTGAGTCCTATACTCCTGATGGGATTCCCCTGCCCGGGGGGAGTCGTATCATAAAGCCAGCCGTAAACGGTACCGGGCTGGAATTGACTATAGACGAGCCTCTTCAGTATGCAACCGAAGAGGCGCTGGCATCCGAATTGCAGAAGCAGCGAGCCACTGGCGGAGCAGCCATAGTCATGAATGTGCATACTGGAGCCATACTTGCCATGGCCAGCCTGGACTCGAATCCCAAGACTCGTACCGTTACCGAGTCACCGACGAATATGGCTACCGACCTGGTATATGAGCCAGGGTCGGTATTCAAGATAGTGAGTTTCTCTGCGTTGCTACAGGACGGTATTATAACGCCGAATACCATGGTAACTATTCCTCCATACCTCGATATGGGGGGGTGGACATTCCACGACGCGTGGTCGCACGGTGTTATAAACTACAGCGCTACGCAGGTAATTGCGTACTCCTCCAATTTGGGTACGATACTGCTTACCAAGAGATTGGGCGCAATCCAGCTCTCCCAACAGATTTCAGCTATGGGATTTGGACATCCTACGGGACTCAATTTTCCGGGTGCCTCTCCGGGAATAGTCAATCCGGTGTCACAGTGGTCTGCGTCAGCTATGGGCTCCACTCCGATCGGAGAAGATACGGGTGTGACCCCAATGCAACTGTTGGATGCTATGAACACGGTGGCTAACGGTGGTGTATTCGTAGCCCCAAGATTGGTAAGAGCTGAAATATCGCCGACCGGCAAGTTGATCAATATGCCGGCATCTACTACACGTCGTGTATTCAGTAAAAGCGCATCCAGTGAATTGTCTAGTATGCTCGAAAGGGTAGTTATGTATGGTACTGGAGTAAAAGCTGGCGTGCCCGGGTATGATGTGTCTGGCAAGACGGGAACATCTAAGGTGACCAGCCCAAACGGTGGAGGATATGTTCCCGGAGCATATTGGGGAACCTTCTGCGGATTCCTACCTTCTCAGGACCCGGTGCTATCAGCTTGCGTTGTAATCGACAGGCCTGATCAGTATTTTGGTGGCTCTGCAGCTGCGCCGGTATTCAGTCAAATCATGCAATATGCGGTTAACCGTTTTCACATTCCGGAGACGCCGGGAGGTTTTATCACCGGAGGAAAGTATCGTCCTATAAACTTTCCATCAGTTGGCGGTCCCAATCCGTACGGCTATTTTAATCCACTCGGTTCGCTTAGATCTCAGGTCAACGCTGCAGTGGATGGCAGGGGTACGAGGCTGGGATAGCCGTGATACTGGCTGATGTGATAGAGGGATTGAAAGTGGTGGATGTAGCCTGCTACCCTGACGGCACCTCTATCCAAGACATCACTGTCTCTTCTATTGAGTACGACTCGCGTAATGTAAAAGAGGGATCCCTCTTTTGTTGCCTTGCCGGGGAGTATACAGATGGTCACGATTTTGCTTCGCAGGCTACCAGCAGTGGAGCGCATGCATTGTTGGTGGAACGACGATTGTCGTTGCCGGTATCGCAGGTGATTGTCGAAGAGGGTAACGCCAGGGCTGCTATGGCGGTCATCTCTGCCAATTTTTACCGTCACCCATCACAGTCGTTGGTCATGGTAGGAGCCACGGGTACAAATGGGAAAACCACGGTTACCCATATGATCGCATCAATTCTGGAAGCTGGCGGTATCCCTACGCGGACAATAGGCACATTGGGGAGTGCCAGGACCACTCCTGAATCACCCGATCTGCAAAGGATACTTGCAGACGCTGTTGCATCAGGGACGAAAGCAGTGTCTATGGAGATATCCTCTCACGGTATTGTCCAGCATCGGGTAGATGCTATCCATTTCGACGTGGCCGTATTTACTAACCTCTCCCCAGAGCATCTTGACTTTCATGTGACCATGAACGGTTATTTTGAAGCAAAGGCCGCACTTTTTACCCCCGACCGGGTGAATACTGCGGTGATCTATACCGGAGACGAGTGGGGCAGGCTGCTTGCCAAAAGGGTGTCAGGTATGGACGTTCTGACCTTCGACGACAGTGACGTACGTGACGTCTCGATAGAGGCATCGGGTAGTTCGTTCATCCTCGACGACATGCGTATTCGTATCCCCATGGTCGGAATGCACAATATACGTAATGCAGCCGCGGCTGCCCGTGTTGCATCCGCTCTTGGAATACCATATAATACGATATTAGATGGTTTGGCGAGTATGCTGCCTCTACCGGGGAGGTCTAATGTCTATGAGATGCCCAACCGTCGTTTTGTGGTAGTAGATTTTGCTCATACGCCTGAAGCTTTGGAAGAGTTGTTGAAATCGGCTCGCCGGATAGTACCTGTATCGGGTGGCAAGGTCGTGTGTGTATTTGGGTGCGGAGGCAACAGGGATCGGCTGAAGAGGCCGCGCATGGGACAGGTAGCATCTTCACTGGCAGACAGAGTTATCTTGACATCAGACAACTCACGATACGAGGAGCCTGAAGAGATTATACGCGAAATCATAGGTGGAGTAGATGATGGAGATCGTGCCAGGGTGGAAATACACATAGACCGGCGTGAGGCGATAGAGCATGCTATTAGATCCCTTGGTGCAGGTGATGTGGCTGTGATTGCTGGCAAGGGACACGAGACCACCATGGAGTCCAGGGGAGAGGTATCGCACTTTGACGATGCCGAGGTCGTTCGCAGCTGTATTGATGCCATTGGAGCAGGAGGGTCAGCATGCTAGGTCTAATGGTTGCAGGCGGTATTGCGCTTATAGCTGCTGTATTCCTTACCCCCTTACTCAGGCGTTGGCTGGTAAGCCGATCAATTGGGCAGTATATAAGGGAGGACGGGCCTTCCATGCATCGCTCCAAAGAGGGCACGCCGACTATGGGAGGCATAGCTCTACTTGTTGCTATTTTCGTAGGATATATAGTGGCACATTTGGCAACTGCAGTTCGTATGAGCGCCAGCGGTATGCTGGTTGTCGGTCTTGCCGTATCATTCGGATTGATTGGCTTTGTAGATGACTGGTTGAAGGTACATAATAAGAGAAACCTTGGGTTGAATAAGCGCGCCAAACTCATATCGCAAGTCGTTGTCGCTTCATTATTTGCATTGGGTGCGGAGAAACTTGCCCATATGAATACCTTTCTTACCTACACCAGATTCAATTCTACAGGGGTAGATCTCGGAACGATTGGTTGGATAGTATGGGTCATGCTCATTGTGGTCGGATCTTCCAATGCTGTAAACTTGACTGACGGCCTTGATGGGTTGGCAGCTGGCTCGCTTACGCTGGTATTTGCTGTGCTCTCGATTATAGGGTACTGGCAGTTCCGGCACTTCAGCATCTACAGGATATCTTCATCGCTTGATCTGAGCCTGGCATCTGTAGCCTTTGCTGGAGCATGCGTCGGTTTCCTGTGGTGGAATGCTGCTCCGGCACGTATATTCATGGGTGATACGGGTTCGCTGGCATTGGGGAGCGGTCTGGCAGGTATCGCTGTCATGATGAACCTTCAACTTCTTCTACCGGTATTGGGGGGGTTGTTTGTCATAGTCACGTTGTCTGTTGTCGCCCAGGTCATCAGTTATAAATTGTTTCATCGAAGAATTTTGAAGATGGCACCACTCCATCATCACTTTGAGCTCAGCGGATGGCCCGAATCTACAGTAATAGTGCGATTCTGGATTATGGCCGGGCTTTTTGCTGCATTGGCGCTGGGGCTGTTCTATGCAGACTATCTCTCGATCACCAGGTTGCTGTCGAAGACATGAGTTATGTAATGGTCTTTGGAGCTGGAGTTACCGGCCAGGCAGTTACCTCGGTGCTCTCAGGGGAGGGATTGGATGTGGTCGTAGTAGATGATGAAGCCACATTATCGACCGGTAGTGGTGCCAGTATCGATAGTGCCTCCCCTGGGGCGGTCACGGTAGTTCGTGCACCCAGCGCAGAACAGCTGAAACATCTGATTGAAAGAGCATCACAGGTCGTAGTCAGCCCCGGAGTACCTCCCTCTCATCTGGTACACAAGCTGGCAGGCGATAAGCTTACCAGCGAGATAGCTCTTGCCCGCTCAAGATTGAAAGTACCCCTTGTCGCTATTACCGGAACGAATGGGAAAACAACGGTAGTTACGCTTGTGACCCGTATGCTGGCAGAGTCAGGCATGCATGTGCAGGCTGCCGGCAATATAGGCACCCCCTTGATCTCCGTGGACAGTTCTCTGCTGGATGTGGTAGTCGCCGAACTGTCCTCATTTCAGCTGGCAACTACTCCCAATCTTGCACCTGATGTGGGAGCATGGTTGAATTTCCAGCCGGACCATCTCGATTGGCACAAAGATATCGATGACTACAGGCTGTCTAAAGCCAGGATGTGGGAGGGCATAGAAGCAGAGAGTGTAGTGGTTGCAAATGCGTGCGATCAGATCGTGATGGCAGAGGCACGCAGAGCGGAATCTACTGGGGCGTCCTTGGTGACATGGGGAGGAACTCATGGGATGTGGCATCGAGCGGGTGACATGCTGCTGTCACCAGACGGAGAAGAGCTACTTCCAGTGCATTCATTATATCGTTCTATGCCCCATGATGTAGACAATGCATTGGCAGCGATGGCGATCGCTATCAATGCAGGAGCCTCAATTGAGGGCTGCGTGAAAGGGCTGCTGCAATTTCGTGGCTTACCGCATCGCGTAGAGTCCATTGCAGATTATAACGGGGTGAAGTATATCGATGATTCAAAGTCGACTACACCGAGTTCGACGGCTGTAGCAATTGCTGGTATAGGGGAGACGTACGGACAGGGACGCATAGTGCTTATAGCAGGTGGTCGTAGCAAGGGTCTCGACCTTGGGATATTACGTGATTACGCAGACTTCTTGAAGAGTGTGGTTGCCATAGGCGAATCCGGCAGAGAGGTAGAGTCCGCCATGTCCGATATGTGCCCTGTGACGCTAGCCAGTTCGATGAAAGATGCGGTAGTTGTGGCTACACGGCTGGCCGACAATCCCGGAGTGGTGTTACTCTCACCCGCCTGCTCGTCGTATGATTGGTATAAATCATATGCTCAGAGGGGTGATGATTTCCGGATGTGTGTGGAGGAGATAATGAGAAATGGAGGTACTCTATGATTACGAGGATACGATCCACGTTTGGAAGGACAAGGCCGTCATTGGTAATAGTAGTTTGTGTGGCATTATTACTGGGTTCCGGTGTGGTCATGGTGCTTGCTTCGTCACCTTACAGCTCTCTGGTTACCTATGGATCGGTATGGTCTGTATTTTTGCGCCAGGTGATATGGATAGCCGGAGGGGTTGTCGTGGCTATTGTAGCATTGCTGGTGCCGACATCTGCTCTACGCAAGCTTCGCTATGTAATGTTGGGAGGTGGCTTTATTCTACTTCTGGCCGTGCTGCTACCCGGTGTGGGACAGAGCGTCTCCGGGTCGAGCAGGTGGATTGCGCTTGGACCGGTTACTATACAGCCTTCGGAGATTATGAAGTTCGCCTGGTGCGTCTTTGCAGCCGACCTTCTCGCTAGGCGTACTGGTGATGGATGGAAGGCCAAAGATGTTCTTATCCCGTTGCTTGGTGCTTTGGCGGTAGCCTGCGCGTTGATCGTGAAACAGCCTGACCTGGGAACTACCATCGTTATAGTGGCAATGACCGTTGCTATGATGACTGCATCGGGGTTGGCTGTTTCGACTGTTGTCAAGATCGTAGGCGTCATGGGCATTATCGGTACGGGGTTGGCTTTTGCGGCACCGTACAGGCGGGCAAGGCTTCTATCATTCATCCATCCCTTTGCACATGCGTATGGCTCCGGCTACCAGGTAGTACAGTCATTGGTGAGTTTCGGCACAGGGGGAGCTACCGGTGTCGGGCTGGGCCGTGGATCTGCCCAATGGGGTTTCCTTCCTCATGCTCATACTGACTTTATATTTTCGGTAGTAGGCGAACAGACTGGCCTTATTGGCACGCTGCTCATAGTCGGTCTGATACTATTGCTTATACTGATGGGTCTGCGCATAGCGAGCAGGGCAACAGGTAAATTCGAGTCGCTGCTTGCTCTGGGTATTACAAGTTGGCTGGCTGCAGAGTCTCTGATAAATATGGGGGCCGCATTGGGTCTGTTGCCGGTGACCGGAATTCCTTTGCCATTTGTGTCATATGGCGGATCGTCAATGCTTATAACTATGGCCGCTGTCGGAGTACTGCTACGTATTGCGCGTGATTCAGAGAGGGGACTTAGGGTTATAGATGGTGGCAAGATGAGAGTATCCATGAACCATCCGGTGTTCAGTACCCCTGTAGGATAGTGCCTAATGAGACCGGTAGGATTTGATGAGATGATGCAGTAGCATGAGATATTATGCTTTAATTGCTGGAGGTGGAACTGCCGGTCATGCCTTGCCTGCGTTGCGATTGGCGGAAGAGCTTGGTAGGCGGAAATCAACTATGAAGATCGGGCTGATAGGCGGTAGAAGGGGCTTGGAACGCAAAGTCTGGTCATCGGCAGCTTTTGACACCTATTATCTTCCGGGTCGAGGGATACCCCGTGTCGCGGGCAGGTCGTCGCTTGCCAGCGTAATCAAATATCCATTGGAGATGGCATACTTCGGTATCGATCTTCTCGCTGCCCTGCTCCAATCTATTAAACTGATGGTTGTCAATAGGCCGTATGCTGTCGTAGTTTTCGGTGGATACAGTGCCATTGCTCCTGCATTGGCTGGCGTGTCTTTGCGCGTACCGTTGGTAGTGGTCAATGTGGATGCAATAGCTGGTAGGTCCAATCGCGTTCTTTCATATTTTGCCCGGGCGGTAGCGGTAGCATGGCCAGGTACTGGTCTGGCAAGGGAGCAAGTGACCGGCATGCCTGTAAGTTCTGGAATAATTGAGGCAGGAATTGCTCGCAGGACAATTATTGGTAGACCATCTGAAGAGGATTACCTGCCTATCGGAGAGGATCGGCAAGGGATGATGAAGAACTTGAAGGAAGCGGAAAAACTGCGTCATTCGGCCAGAGGCGCCCTGGGTATACCGGAGGGCAGGACAGTGGTCATTGCAGTAGGTGGTTCTCTGGGTGCCCGTAGATTGAACGAACTTGTGATGGAGGTCTCTTCAACGTGGACGGATCGAGATGATCTGGCCGTGTATCATATAGTAGGTGAGAGATTCCTGCAGGAGGCGGCTGGGTATGCTGAACGCCTGGGATTGCCATGTAGTGCCGGTAGCCGAGCAGGTAGCGAAGATGGTGGCAGGATATATTACAGGCAGGTGGGCTACGAACCTAGGATGGACAGGGCTTATCTCGCCGCAGATTTTGTTATATGCCGAGCTGGTGCTGTCACAGTGGGGGAGTTGTCGGTGGCAGCAGTCCCTGCTTTACTGATTCCCCTCCCAGGAGCTCCGTCGCGCCACCAGGAAGCTAATGCGGCAATATTGACGTCAATGGGCGCGGCAATCATGCTAGAGGAGAAAGATATTACGGTTGCCAGGCTGGGTGAGGTTCTAAAAGATATAGTAGACAATAGAAGTAGATTGGAGAAGATGTCAGCTGCTTATCCGGATCTTGATAACAGTTACGGTACCTCCAACTTGGCCGACCTGGTAGAGCGCTGTACAGAGAAGAGTGATAGGCACCCATGAAGATGCGGACACAAAAGATTGAGTCCACCTCTCGCCTCACTGCTGATCTTGCCGGTAGGCGTAATATTCATGTAATCGGAGCAGGTGGTGCCGGTATGAGTGCCATCTCCACCCTTCTTGCAACCCGGGGGCACGATGTACATGGTAGTGACCTGAAGAGGTCACCTGTGATTGATCGCTTGAACGCTTTAGGCGTACCGGTTGTTATAGGACATGATCCAGGCAACATTGGCGATGCAGATATGGTTGTTGCCTCTTCGGCAATCCCATACAATAATCCGGAGCTGGCAGCAGCCCGTACAAACGGTATCCAGATATTTAGCCGTGCGGAAATGCTGTACTCTATCTTCCAGGATAAGCAGGTTATATCTGTATCAGGTACCCACGGAAAGACCACTACTACATCTATGCTCTCTCTATGTCTAGTGGAAGCCGGTCTGCACCCATCATTCCTGGTCGGTGGAGATATCAATGAATCAGATACAAATGCCGTATGGGACACTGGCGATCTGGCGGTGGTAGAGGCTGATGAGAGCGATGGGACATTTTTGGTACTGGATACCGATATAGCTGTTATAACTAATATAGAGCCTGATCACTTGGACTACTACGGTGATTTTGATTCCCTGGTAGATGCATTCGGTCAGTTTGCCGGTAATGCAAAACGAACAGTAGTCGTGAACGGAGATGATCCGCGTGCGCTTGCAATTGCAAGGGAGTTGGGTGGTGAATCCGTTGGTACCGATGAATCTGCTACATGGAGGGTGGTAAACGCAGAAACCCATGTAGATGGCTCACGGTTTGAACTCGCAAGGAATGGGAGTCTGCTCCCTGAGAAGTTTGGGATACCTGTCATCGGAGAGCACAACCTCCGTAATGCAGCATTGGCTGCAGCGACTGCAATCTATGCCGGAGGGTCTCCTGGTTCAGTGGTGACCGGCTTGGCACGATTTGGAGGTGTGGCCAGACGGTTTCAGAGGAGGGGGTCAAGTCATGGGGTGATATTTATAGATGATTACGCACATCTACCTGGTGAGGTCAGCGCTGCCATCAAAGCGGCTAGGTTACTGCAGCATAGTAGGATAGTGGTCGTTTTTCAACCTCACCGCTACAGCAGGATCGGTATGCTCGCTGGTGATTTTGGGGCACCTTTAGCGATGGCAGATGTCGTCGTAGTGACCGATATCTATTCTGCCGGAGAGCCTGTATCTCC
>JAMCPC010000002.1:17090-35279 GCA_023379725.1 Actinomycetota bacterium | reverse complement strand
GCACTGCCAGATGATACTTCTGAATAATATGAGTAGATAATAGATTATAGTGTATTACCTATTGGAAAAGAAAGCCCTGTCTATAAGGGCGGGAAGGTTCACTGTAGTGCGTAGTATCCTGTTCTGGACAGGAATAATAATGGTATCGTCGATGGTGCTGGTAATGTCGGCAAGTACATCTTACGGTGCTGCAGTAGCCAATTCACCAGCGAAGCACAGTAGCATCCCTGGGAGTGCTCTTGTGCCACTAGGTCATGGCCCCATACGGTTGCCATATGGAGCCAGTGTGGTAGGTGCTCTTCCACCTTCGACTACTATCCACTTGGTGGTGAGCTTGGCTCCCAGGAGTCCCAACTCCCTTAGTCGCTTTGTGCAAGAGGTATCTACTCCTGGATCGCCTGAGTATAGACATTACCTTACAGCACATCAGTTTGTCGTAAGATTTGGTCGGCCTGCTCGTGCCGTAGATGCCGTCGTAAAGGAGCTACGTTCTCAGGGAATTGATCCAGGTCAGCCCTCCAAGAATCATTTATCTATTCCTGTGACCACTACAGTGTCTGAGGCGTCGAGAGCGCTTCATGTGAAGTTTGATCTGGTCAGGCTGAGAAGCGGTCGCATGGCTCGTTTCGCAACCAGTCATCCTGAGATACCGTATGCAATAAGTAGTGTTGTCCAGGGTGTGATGGGGCTGTCTACAGTGAATACACCGTTGCCGCAATCGTTTGCCATTTCTGGCAAAGTGGTCCCCAGCGATACCTCTAATTTGCCTACTGTAGCTCAAGAGCCTGCTCAAGTTCGGTATGCTGCTCCGAACTCATTCACCACAGTTACCGCTCCTCCATCGGCATGCAGTGCAGCGTCCTCTACAAGAGGATACACGCCCCAGTTGCTCAGCGAGGGGTATGATCTTGGGCCGGTCTATTCCAGCGGAGGAGATGGTGCAGGCCAGACTGTAGGGCTGGTGGAGCTTGGAGCCTTTTCGTCTTCAGACATAGCGACATATGAAAAGTGCTACGGAATATCTACGACAGTGAATACCATACCTGTAGATGGAGGCGGTAGCTTTAATTCAAATACCAATGAAGCAACCAGTGACGTAGAGAATGTTGTAGGCATGGTGCCGGATGCTACGGTAGATGTTTATGTTGCTCCAGATACCGGTACAGGCTACTACGATGTAATTCAAGCAGCTGTCAATGCCGATAAAGCCCAGGTAATAAGTATCAGCTACGGTAATTGTGAGCAGGTAGTAGGCAGTGCCCAAGCGCAGGCCGAAGAGACACTGTTTGAGCAGGCTGCATCCCAGGGACAGACCGTTCTGGCTGCAGCAGGCGATACCGGTTCTGCCGGATGTTACATAGCTGGCGCATCGAATCCAGATACTTCTCTTGCTGTCAATGATCCTGCAAGTGATCCTTATGTCACGGGAGTTGGTGGTACCGATCTTAGCTCGCTGAGTTCACCACGCACAGAAACCGTATGGAATAATCATAACGGTGAGGGTGGTGGAGGTGGGATATCGACGTTTTGGCCGATGCCTTCGTGGCAGTCTGCCCCAGGTGTGGTAAATAAGTATTCCTCAAGTATCCCGTGTGGAGCATCTTCTGGGTATTGCAGGGAAGTTCCCGATGTATCGGCTAATGCCAGTGTGGGGTATCCAATGTATTGTACTGCAGGTGTATGTAACAATACGGGATGGGAGCTGATCGCAGGTACATCTATGGCTACTCCTCTTTGGGCATCGATCATTACCATGTCCAATCAGCTCTGTGATAGCGGACCGCTTGGTTTTATAAATCCTGCCCTTTATAGGCTGGCCACTAATGATTCTGGTGCCTTTTACGATATAACCAGCGGTAACAATGATGCTATTGGTACAAACAATGGGTTGTATCCTGCTACTGCTGGTTATGACATGGCATCGGGGATAGGTACTCCAAATGGTGCTGTGCTTGTTCCCGCGCTCTGTTCATTGGCCTCGTCTGGAAGTACGCCGGGAGTGTACCAGCCTATAACTCCTACTCGTATATGTGATACCAGGCCTGGTAATCCGTCTGGTCTCTCTGGTATTGCGCTTACGCAGTGTGAGGGAAAACCCTTGGGTCCTGGTGGCGTTCTTACAATAAAGGTAGCGGGTGTATCGGGTATCCCGACGAATGCAACTACTGCTTATATGAATGTAACGGCAGTAGGGGCGACGGCTCCAAGTTATATTACTCTTTATCCAGCAGGCACTTCACGGCCAGTTGTTTCAAGTCTTAATTTGAGTAGTGCGGCACCAGTTTCCAATCTTGTCGCGCTGCCCCTGCCTTCATCTGGTACATACGTTGGTAGCGTCAGTATCTACAATAATTCGGGTAGCACGAACGTTATTGTAGATGTAGAGGGTTATACCCAAGACCCCTCTTCTTCGACTGAGGGGCAGTATGTAGCTCTGGCATCTCCAATTCGCGTACTTGACACCAGATGCTCACAACCATCGTACTATAATACAAATAAGTCGTACTGCAATAGCCTGCCTCCAGCCAATTCATCGTTGAAGACATTACAGGCAGGTGAGAGCGAGGCAGTAACTGTTGGGGGAGTAGGTAGTATACCCGATACTGCATCAGCAGTAGTAGTGAACCAAACGGTAGCCATGCCACAATCGTCGGGTTATTTTACCCTTTATCCAGATGGGCATACTCTTCCTACGGCATCCAGCCTGAACTGGGTGACCGGGGAGACTCGTGCAAATCAGGCCATTGTAGGGTTGGGTAACAACGGGTATATAGATCTATACAGTTCTGCTACTGCCAATGCTGTGCTGGATGTCTCTGGATATTATACTGGCAGTACAGGTAGCTCAAGCACTACCGGTTCAAATAGTGTAGCGATAAGCCCGGTAAGAATATGTGATACCAGGTCGGGTAACCCATCTAATCTTTCAGGTAGCCAGGCCCAGTGCAATGGCCATACTCTGGCAGCTGGGCAGTTGTTATCTGTCAAGGTTGCGGGAGTGGGTAATGTGCCCACCTCTGGAGTTACCGCAGTCGTGCTCAATCTGACCGCATTGGACGAAGCCGCAGGTAGCGGTTACCTGTCGGTGGATCCAGCAGCCACGCCTCCAGATACTTCAGATCTTAACTGGGATACATCATATTCGACCATACCTAATTTTGTCATTGCTACTCTGAACTCAAATGGCTACATAACTATTTACAACGGATCGTCTGGCAATGTAAACGTATTGGTAGATTTGTATGGGTACCTTACCGGATCCTAGCCATGCACGGTAGTTTAGCCGTTGGTCTCTTGGAGCACTAAGTGGCAACCGTCATTATGTGTACGGCGATTTTCAAGATCAACAACACGGACACTCCCGGTGGCGGCTGCGATACCCTCTGCCATACCTAGGTGCAGATCACACATTACTTGTGGTGCGACATTCACAATATCTATGAACGGGCATTGATCTATCACCAGCTCTACCCGCTTTCCTCGCTTGACGATCCTTGTATGGAACCCCTCATTTTCCATCGCATTCATTAACCCATCTACTGCCTTTATGTAATTTGAAGCACTTTGGGTAGTTTGCCTCTTTATCTGCCCTACTTTGGGTCTGGTGGCAATCCTGCCCATTTCCCTTGGTGCTGTGTTGCTGTTGATGGCCTTGGCAAGCAGAATAGCAAGGTGGCTGTACCTACCGTCTTCATGGTCGTCACGGCGAAATGCCAACTTGCTTCTCTCTCCGGCGCTATAAAACAGTCGTGGTCTGCCAGGATTGGCACGCTTTGATTCCAACTCTTCTCTCACCAATCCTGCATTGACGAGTACAGCCAAATGCTGCCGTATAGCATTGTGATTCAATTTGAAAGCGGCAGTTAGTTCAGCAACCGTCAGAGGTTCCGGGCTGGAGCATATAGTATTGTAGATGCTGTAACGCGTACGGTCACAAAGAGCTTTTGCTTGTAACCTTATATCTTCATCATGCTCACCATTCAAATAGTTGTCGGCATTCGCACTGTTATCGTATGTCACATTTATCTATTATATCCTGTATTTTTTCACTATCGTGTTCAATCTCTCTGCTTGTAGGTGCAGGTATGTATAAGGACTGGGATCTGCAATTCAGAGTGCTCTGGCTAATAATCAACCGGCCAACCAACCGATTGATCAATCGACTAATACAGGGTTTGCGAATGAGCTTGCATCTATTTAATTTTTGTTGGATGTTCGCCAAGAAATTACGTACATGGCCTGATATCATTCTTGTTCTGCTAAACTACTTTTTAGTTGGTCGTTGGTACTTTTTATATTTGTATGCAGCGTGATTCAGTCGTATTGATGGCGGCAGACATGACTAAGCTTTGCTTATGTGTGGCTCGTTCAGCCTTCGATTAGATGAATCCCCTGGTATGGATATATTGGGCACCGGCTACAACTTGAGCAGATATATTCTACTTAAGATATAAGATGAAAAGGAGATAGAATGGCAATTTCTATAGGTGAACGGATCCCTGATGTGGAAGTCATGACTATGGGGCCAAACGGGCCACAAAAAGTAAGTACGCTTGAGGTATTGGGTACCGGCAAGGTAGTGTTGTTTGCTGTTCCGGGGGCATTTACGCCTACCTGTTCCGATCTTCATCTTCCCGGGTTTATTTACAGGGCAGACGAATTGAAGGAGAAGGGGGTGAATACCATTGCCTGTATAGCTGTTAACGATGCATATGTTATGGATGCCTGGAGTAAGGCCAGCGGGGTAGATAGTAGGCTGGTCATGTTGGCTGACGGCAATGGGGATTTTGCCAAGGCTGTGGGCCTTGATATGGATGGAAGCAGTTTTGGAATGGGTTTGCGCTCCCAGAGATATGCTGCAGTCATAGAGAATGGTGTCCTACAGGCTCTCTTTGTGGAGCAGGGACCTGGGTTGAAGGTAAGTTCTGCAGAATCAGTATTGGAGCATGTGTAGCCACTTCAGCTTCTGTATCGCATGTCAGCCTTCTTGTACATGCGTTTGATCTCCTTCCTGTAGCTGAAGTTGGGACTTTCATGGTGTGGGTATGGTGAATCTTGATGAGGTTGTAATGGTAAGCGTAGCGGAGGGTAATATCAGATACTTATCTGTGGATTTTGCGGTAGGCAATGGCATCTGAGACTGTACTGTCAAGTGTGTATGTAGTGCGTCACGGTGAAACGGAATGGAGCTTGACTGGACGGCATACGGGTAGGACTGATGTGCCGCTTACTACGGTAGGAGAAGGCCAAGCGGCCAGTCTTAGAGCATATCTTGCTGGAGTTGAATTTTCCTGGGTGGCATCGAGTCCGCTTATAAGAGCTGCCGACACCTGTAAGTTGGCTGGTTTTGATGTGCCTGAGTTGGTCGATGATCTTATGGAATGGGATTATGGTGATTACGAGGGGATGACTTTGAGCCAAATTCATCAAAGTAGACCAGGCTGGGATCTATGGGTGGATGGAGCGCCTGGAGGAGAGGGAGTTGCTAGCGTGGGTAGGAGGGCAGATAAAGTACTTGAGCTGGTACATAGTAAGCATGGTAACGTACTGCTATTTTCACATGGTCATTTTTTACGTGTACTTGTTGCACGTTGGCTGGGTCTACAGGTGTCCGGGGGCAGTCTATTCGCTCTACAGCCCGCTGCTGTCTCTGTGTTTGGTTTTGAGCATGGCAACCCCGTAGTATCGATGTGGAATGTGACCATTACTTCCGGTATCGGACACAGCTAAGCTTTCGTGGTTCTCTATCCAATCATTAGTCCTACCGGCATCATAATGTATACATACGACGAGCCATTGACAGATTTATGGTTTGTCGGTAGCATTAATCATAACAGGTGGAGTTACATCTTGGCTGACTCTATTTCGTATCCAAATGAGGTTTAGCGGAACAGGTCTAGAGAGGGATGCCTGATTACCTCCTCCTTGATGGAGGAGTCTCTGAATACTGTATGCGGGAGACCACGTACGATAGCTGCAGGTATAGCAGAAGACTTTCCCATGACAAGTTCGGCTGCCGAGGCCAGTTCATCTGCTACGCATACCTCTGTGGCGTTCAAGATACGTCCATTTGCATCTGCGGTTCCCTTCAAATCGACGATTGCAGCTACTCCTGCGCAACCTATAGCTACATCAGTAAGCCCGGTCCTCCATGGTCTTCCAAATGTATCAGATATAATCACACCTATTCGTCTACCATTGATGGCGTTGATACGATCTCGGATACGGCGCGCTGATCTGTCCGGATCTACAGGTAACAGTACTGCATAGCCTTCCTCCACGTTTGAGAGGTCTACGCCTGAGCTGGCACACACAAACCCGTGATGTGTCTCTGTGATGAGTAGATCGCCCCTTCTGCGGAGTATCCTACGGGCTTCAGATTCTACCAGCTTGCGCTTGGCATCGGGATCTGTAGCGTCTATCTGCACAACTCGACCTTCAGCCTTTGACACAACTTTCTGGGTTACCACCAGCACGTCATAGTCATCCAGTTTGCAATGTTCTACTATCAAGCCAGCCAGGTCGCAACCGGGGGTTACCTCTCCCACGCCAGTGACCGGTAGTATGGATAGACCAGCTGTGCCAGTCGTAGTGCTACTTGAGGTTGGTTCTGATTGGTTGTTCATCTTATATCTCATTTCAGCCATTTCGCTTACCTGATTATGCCTGGATAGCAGCTTTAATTGCCTCAATTGCAAGGTTGCGGGATGATTCGACATCATGCATTATTGTGTTTGTCGCCAGACACTTCATCCCCATGTCTTCGATCTCTTCTTTAAGTGCGACATCCTCATCATCTATTATGAACACAGAAGCTATATCTCTGTATATGCTTGCAACACCGGCTGCGGTAGGTTTTATGCCCATTTCATTAAGGAGTCTATCGGCAGGACCTTTTAATGCCTTACCGGCAATAATGGGAGATACGGCTACCGTTTTTGCTCTAATTTCCGGATTTATATGCTGCTTGTCTGCAGGATTACAACTTTTATGGTGCTGGTCTGGGGCCATGGCTTGATAGACGGGTGGAGGGAGTAATATAGATATATCTGGTATAGAGAGGATAGGCAAGATGGATAGAAATGGATTGGAGGGAGATATTATTATTACGTCTGCAGAGGTAATAGCTTTTATGACACCTGGTGCAGCAGTAGCATCCTCTATGCCAGCATAGCGTATCCTGCTCACCGGAACTGCATGAGAGAGATGTACAAAATATTCTTGAAAGCCTATTTCTTCTCCAGTTTCTGCCAGTGTTAATACAGTTTTTATTGGGTCATTTGACATTGGAAGTACGTGTGTCGTTATACCAAAATGAGCACACAGGGTAGACGCAACTTCGGAAAGAGTAGCTCCCTTGCTAAGCATGTTTGTTCTGAACATATGTAAGGCAATATCTTTGTCTCCCAGACGAAACCATGTTTCTCCCTTGAGCTCTTCCAGGGTATGCATGACTGTCCAAGATTCGTCAGCCAATCCCCATCCCTTTTCCCGGTCGATCATACCGGCCAGGGTGTAGGTGACGGTATCCAGGTCGGGGCTGATGCAGAGTCCGTGGAGAATCGTGTCATCACCTGTGTTGACTATGGTAGTTACCCTTGAAGGTTCAATTGTATTGACTATGCCTTGTATCATTTTGGCTCCACCTACCCCTCCAGCCAGCACCGTAATCTTCAATTTCGTCAAGTTCTCAGGTCTCATTTAATCAGCAGGCGATATTTTATTGGGTAGGGGAGGGTCGAGAGGCGAGAGTAGGGTCGAGAGGCGAGAGTAGGGAGGGTTGAAAAAGGAGAGTCGAGAAAGGAGAGTCGAGAAGGGAGGGTAGGGTAGGGTAGGGTAGGGTAGGGTCGAGAAGCATGCATTCAGCTTAATATATCTTTTCGTGTAAACCACCACCACGCCAATACACAGAAGATTATTGTGTAGGGTAGCTGTACAGCTATTCCGATCAACATTGGGGTCCAGTTGGGTGGTTGTATAAATAGCTCTCCCCATGCAAGCATGTAGTGGGTGGGTAGAGCCGTTCTGAGATGTCCCAGGGCGGGGATTCCATCGAGAATCTCTGACACTATAGCAAGTCCTATACCAGAGGCAACAGCACCTATGGTCGAGTCAGTTACCGTAGAGACAAACAATGAAAATGAGGCCAGGGAGGCCAGGGATACCATGGTATACAGCGTAGCTATAAGTATCTTTATCAGGGTAGCCCCCTGGCTGAACGTAACAGCATCCGGCGTTACTATAGGATGCCAGCCAAACGCTATGACTCCGGCTACCAGACCAAAAACAGATACAACCAGACATGCAACCACGATTAGTCCGGCACCAATAATGGCTTTGCTGGCAAGCAATCGACTTCTGGAGACCGGCTTTGACAGTAGGGAGCGAAGTGTTCCCCAGGAAGTCTCCGCGGTTATGGCTTCGCCTGCAAAGAGTGACGCTGCTACGACCAGCAAAAAGGGAGCCGTTGCGTCCAATGAAGCCAGTGGCATATCCAGACCGGATTTAGTGGCGACCAACAGGAAATCGTTGGCGATAGAAGACTGAGCGGCATGGGCGGTTCCACCCAGAGCAAAAGCTACAGTTATCAGGATAGGAATAAATGCCATGAACGCCAGGGTTAGCCAGGTCCGAGGTCTAGGTAGTTGCTTGGCCAGTTCCGTATGGAGCAGGCTCATCATTTCGGACAAGAATTTTCTTTCAGAAGGGTGCGGTACCCATCTTGATGAACCAGACGATTGCCTGAATGGAGGGGATGGCGAGGGCAGCATGCTCACTACTGCTCTCCCTCCTCATTTTCCTCAAGCATACCTAAAAATGCCTCCTCCAACTTTCTCCTTGGCATCATTACGGTCATATCGATATTTGCTTTGAGCAGTATTCTGGGTATGGTTTCTCGCTGCATCCAGGGAGCCAAGTCTACTACTATGCCACCTCCTTCGTCGCGTATTGATATGACCCCTACTGCTTTTTCCAATACAGACGTTGCCGCTAACGGATCACTTACCTCGAGATAGAGCATGTTGCTCTGACGGGTTAGATCATCCAATGACCCACTTGCAACGATACGGCCGTGGTGTATCACTGCAGCATGCGAGCATACCTGCTCTACCTCGTTCAGTAGATGAGACGATAGCAGGATAGTCTTACCTTGGGCAGCAAGTTTACCGATCAGTGACCGCACTTCACGAACTTGCTTGGGATCAAGTCCAGTGGTCGGCTCATCCAGTATAAGTAGTGGTGGGTTGCCGAGAAGCGCCCTGGCTATTCCCAGACGCTGACGCATGCCAAAGGAGTAACCGCGAAGCTCTCTATTAATGGCATCCCCCAGATTGGCCAATACGACCGCTTCGTCAATAGCGGGTGATTTTCTACCGTATCCAGCCGCTTCCCAGTATAACTCTAGATTTTGTAGGCCAGTAAGATGGGGGATAAAGCCAGGAGTATCTACCAGGGAGCCTACTCTTTTTAGTACAGGGGCACCGGGAGTTACTGGATTTCCAAAGATAAGTATTGTCCCTCTTTCGGGACGTACCAATCCGAGAAGCATTCTTAGGGTGGTTGTCTTGCCTGCACCATTCAGTCCAAGAAGACCAAAAATCTGTCCAGATTCTACGCTCAGGTTCAGTCCGTCGACAGCAACTACGCCGTTACGGAACTTTTTTACCAAGCCGCTTACATGAACCGGTAGTGCCTGTAGCATTTTTTGAGATTGTGCGGTAGATTGTATAGGGTACATATTTACTAATACTGTAACCGAAGTACAACTCAGGTGTGATATTGTGCTAATGGTCCGCCCTGTAAAGAATGTGATGGTATCCGGAGAGGAAAGGCGTAAGGAGGAAAGGCGGAAGCACAACCCATTTGCGTCATATGGCAAGGACGAGGACACCGCTAGGGGAGTCCTCTGGTCGGTGGGCGCGGGTGATGGCGCGGGACTGGCCACCAGTGATGAGCCGGTAGGGAATACTTGCCGGTCAGTGAGATGATGAGCAGACAAAGAACAGACGATTCGTGAGATAAAGAGCAGACAAAGAGCAGATAAAGGAGGACATGCATGAAGGGTGTTATATTGGCGGGTGGAAGTGGTACCAGACTCTATCCGCTGACTCGCATTACGAATAAGCATTTGCTGCCCATAGGGGATCGTCCTATGGTTGCCTATGCTGTAGAGGCACTTGTAAAGGCAGGTATTAGCGATGTCATGCTGGTGACGGGTGGTACCCACGCAGGAGAGTTTTTGCGCTTGCTTGGCAATGGTCACGAATACGGAATAGATAGACTTGCCTATGCTTATCAGGAACGTGCAGCGGGAATTGCTGATGCACTCGGTCTTGCTGAGAGGTTTGTCGGGGATGACCTGGTGGTTGTTATGCTCGCTGACAACATTATGGAGCGGTCGATCAAGAACAGCATAGATCGCTTTATCGTTAAAGGTTCTGGTGCCCAGCTTTTACTATGGGAGGAGCATGAGGTAAATCACCTTCAAAGTCTTGGTGTGGCAGAGTTCGACCAAGACGGAAATATAGTAAACATTGTCGAGAAACCCAGTGATCCTCCGAGTAAACTGGCAGTGACCGGGATATATCTATACGATCCGGAAGTATTTAGAATGGTAAGAAGTCTTGAACCCTCAGCTAGGGGAGAGCTGGAGATTACTGATGTCAATAACTTTTACGTAAAGGCAGGCAAGGCATCCTACGACATACTGGAGGGATTCTGGGGTGATGCCGGGGAATCTATAGATGCTTACTATGCTGTCAATGATTTTGTCAGAGCCAATGGAGCCAACAAGGGATAATAAAGCAGGCTATTGTTTTTCTGCCCAGGCTATGGATTCCTTCTTGTGGCGTGCATAGTCTACCTTGCCGTTGGGCGCTCTGCCTATAGATGGAACGAACCTTACCCTCTTTGGTGCCTTGTAGCTTGCCAGTCTTGACTTTACCGCGCCTATGATATCTTCCTGGCTGAGGCTTTCACCTGGCTTCAGCTCTACCACGGCAGTAATAGCTTCTCCAAACTTGTCGTCTGGTATGCCTACTACTACGCAGTCTTGAACGTCATCCAAGTCCTTGATTACTTCCTCGACCTCCTCTGGGTACACCTTCTCTCCTCCGGTGTTTATACAGACAGAGCCGCGCCCAAGTAGGTGGATGGTTCCATCTGCTTCTATGTTTGCAAAATCACCAGGAATTACGTAGCGTACGCCGTTGATTACCCTGAATGTAGAGTCAGTCTTTGCCTCATCCTTATAGTATCCGAGAGGGTTTCTTCCGGGCAGCGCTACCATTCCGGCAACACCTGAGCCGGGTACTATCTCTTCCAGCGTATCAGGGTCCAGTACCTTTACGTTAGCTCCCAGCGAGAACTTTGCAGTATCGCTTGCCTGGTTTCCACTGGAAAACGACGCACCCATGCCGATTGCTTCAGAAGAGGAGAAAGCATCGAGCAGAATCATATTAGGATGTATTTTCAGCAGCCCCTCTTTTGTGTGCTCGCTCCACATCACACCTGACGATATGATTGCCAGCAGGCTCGTTATATCGTAGCGCCCTGGGTCTCCTTCTAACGTCTGCAGGATGGGCTTGGCAAAGGCATCGCCTACAATGGAAAGGACATTTACTTTTTTGTCTGTCACTACCTCCAGCAACTCGGCAGGATCAAAGTTTCTCTTTTCCAGGGATATGACAGAACCCGCCTGAGCGAGCATGCCGAGAGCAGTAAAAGAGCCAGTCCCATGCATGAGAGGACAGGCGGGTAGACAGACCGGACCTGGTCCGGTAATCGCCGCACGCACATCGGCGATATCTCCATCTGGATTGTACGGTGATATCCCCTCGCTTGCCAACCTGTAAAAAAGATCATCCTGGCGCCACATGACCCCCTTCGGCATGCCTGTGGTTCCTCCTGTGTACAGAAGATACAGGTCGTCACCGCTTCTTCCCCATGGAGCTGTCATCCTTTCGTTCATAGAACTCTTTGCAACTTCCTCATATGGAGTAGCCCAGTCAGGACAAGGACCGCTACCATCGTCTACGAATAACCATCCACGTATTTTCGGTACGGATTTGCGTATAGACTCTATCCTTTCGGTGAATGTACCATGAAATACTACTGCTACGATGTCAGCATTGTCCCATAGGTATACAAGTTCCTCCTCGTAGTACCGATAGTTCGTATTGACTGGGACGAGGCCGACTTTTAATGTGCCAAATACAGACTCAAGGTACTCTGGGCAGTTATATAGGTACTGTGCTACCTTGTCCTGTTTCTGTAATCCAAGATCGAGTAGCCATTTTGCTATACCATCGGCCCTGTGATCCATCTCACTCCATGAAATTGTGCGGTTACCCTGTAAAAGCGCATTTGCTTCAGGGACGCACTCGGCTATCGTTTCCCATATATCTGCAAAGTTCCAATTGGTCATTTCTATATCTTAGATGTAAAGTAGAGCCAATGCCTATTCGAGTATATTGTGTATACAAAATACCAGGTGGTTAGTCATAATGATATGGTCGACAAATAGGCAGGGTGAGTAAAAGGAGATGAGAAACTGATGGATATTGTACTTCCCGGAGATGATTATCCGGCACGTAAAGCAGTAAAATCATGGTTGGCCAATCATCCTGATCCCAGCCCCAGAGAGTTTGCTGAGAGTGGTTATGTTGCACCGCATTGGCCAAATCCATGGGGGCTGGGTGCAAGCGCTATGGATCAGCTTGTGATTGATGAGGAGCTAAAAAAGGCATCTGTTCGTAGGCCACAGAATCGTATAGGAATAGGGTGGGCAGGGCCTACCATCATATATGCAGGATCGGAAGAGCAGAAAGAGCGCTACCTGCTTCCGATGCTTGCCGGTGAAGAGATATGGTGCCAACTATTTAGTGAGCCAGATAGTGGGTCAGATCTGGCATCATTGAGTACAAGAGCAGTGAAGGATGGGGATGAATGGGTGGTTACCGGACAGAAGATATGGACTACCTATGCACACGAAGCAAAGTTTGGCATACTGCTGGCAAGGACGGATCCAAATGTTCCAAAGCACGAAGGGATATCCTACTTTATCTGCCCCATGGATTCACCCGGGGTAAAGATTGAACCGATCATAGATATGACTGGGCAGCATGCATTTAATCAGGTATTCCTGGATGATGTACGATTACCCGCTGCGAACTTGGTTGGAGAGGTGAATAAGGGTTGGTCGCTGGCCAAGGTGACTCTTGGTAATGAGCGAGTCTCACTTTCTGGAGAGGGTGCACTTTGGGGAGATGGGCCCAATGCCGAGGCGCTGGTAGATCTGGTACGTCGTAGCGGGGTGAGTATATCACCAGTACTGCGATATGGTCTGGTAAAGGTGTGGATGGAGGGAGAGATACTGCGTCTGCTCAGGATGAGGCAGTTGGCCGCTACTCTTGCCGGACAGCAGCCAGGCCCTGAGGCCTCGGTCCGCAAGGCGATGGGAGACGTACACGGTAAGCATCTGATGGATATGGCCAAGGACATTGCTGGAGCATACGGTATGCTAGGAGATGCCGGTCCTCTCGATGGCATCAAGGGAGAGCTTGGTGTCGGAGCATGGGCGGGTGAGGGTGGCCTTGCCTGGATATCGCTTATCTGGTCGCTTGGATACCTGTATTCGTGTGCATTGACTATTGGAGGCGGTACTACCGAAGTGCAGCACAACATAGTTGCCGAGAGGATTCTCGGTTTGCCCAAGGATATAGATGTAGAAGCTGGCAAGACCTGGGCTGAGAGTCGGCAGTCTCGCTGATACACTGAGTTCCCCCTCGGGTGGTTCCTCCTCGGGTGGAAGGGCTGAGAGTCTGCAGTCTCGCTGAGCAGATATCAGGAGCCAGGTGGCTGTCTGCTACCAATGGCCTGTCCCGCAAATAATCATGACTATATAGTCGTTACGCGATTGGTAAATGCCAGATCTGATATAAAACGACTAACATATATATGTAGTAAGTAGATAGCGTACGGTTAGGTACGATATATGTTGCAGGAGAATGCCTATGGTGGAATATATTGATGGAAGCGGTACGACCAGTGCAACCGGTGCATTTGGCCCTAATACCTGGTTGATTGATGATATGCATGAAAAATATCTCAGTGATCCTCAGTCTGTGAGTGAGAGCTGGCGTGAGTTCTTTAGTGACGATGCATCTGCAGTTAAGCAATCGCCTGTATCCAGGGGAACTGTGGATGGCGCAGCCAGTGGGTCGGCAGTTAGCAGTGACCTTGTCAAGCTTGGTCAATCGCCTGCTTCCAGGAGTTCCGTATCTACTGTATTGACCGGCGCGGTCAGTATGGAGTCAGGCACAAACCAAGATTCAGCAGGTGTGGATTATAAGCCTCTCAAGGGCGCAGCGGCGCTAATAGCAAAGAACATGGAGGCATCGCTTGAGGTGCCGACAGCAACGTCAGTTAGACATGTGCCAGCAAAACTGCTCGAGATGGAAAGAGAGGTGATGAACCGTTACCTAATCTCTCGTAGTGGTGCGAAGATAAGTTTTACTCATATAATTACCTATGCAGTCGTGAAAGGACTTATGGAAGTTCCGGCTATGCGTTCAGTGTATGAGGTCGTTGCGAACGGAGATGCCCAGCCCAGTAGTGGTGGCGTACCTCAGTCTGTCAGCGTCAGTAGACCAGAGACGGTCCTCCAGGTAAGGGCAGCATCCCACCGGCATGTGAATCTAGGTATAGCTATTGATATGAAGAAGCCGGGAGGAGAACGCACCCTGCTCGTACCGGTGATTAAAAATGCAGACACCCTTGGGTTCAAGGGGTTGTTCCTTGCTTACGAAGATTTGATCAGAAGGAGTAATTCCGGAAAACTTACGGTGGACGACTTTCAGGGAGCAACCGCCACCCTTACCAATCCAGGTACGCTCGGTACTGCTCAGTCCGTTCCACGCCTGATGAAAGGACAGAGCGTGATAGTGGGGGTGGGGTCTATATCGTACCCAGCTGAGTTGCAGGGTGCAGACCCACGGGCACTGGCAGAACTGGGGGTAAGCAAGACGGTTACACTTACTTCCACATACGACCATAGGGTGATACAGGGAGCGGAGTCGGGCATTTTCCTGTCTTACGTATCGGAATGCCTACTCGGAAAGCATGGATTTTACGAGGAAATATTTTCAGAGCTTGATATCCCTATCCATCCGGTGAAATGGGAGCAGGACAGGCATTCTTTAAATGATATCTACGAATTGATGCATAAGCAGGTACAGGTACAGCGCCTGATAAACATGTACAGGGTCAGGGGGCATTTAATTGCCGATCTCGATCCTCTCTCTGTAGAACCCCCCGCAATGCATACAGAGCTTGATCCGGCATCTTACGGTATAACGCTTTTCGACTATGACAGGGAGTTTGCAGTAGATGGGGTCGGAGGAAGGGAGCGTATGCGTCTGGGTGAGGCTCTTGATATCCTGAGGAATGCTTACTGCTCTACGCTGGCTGTGGAATTCACTCATATTCAGGATCCAGAGCAGAAACGTTGGGTTCAGGATCACATGGAGTTGCCCGGGAGTTCGTTTGCTCCTGAAGAGCAAGAGCACATACTGCAACTGCTCAATGCTGCCGAAGCATTTGAGCATTTTTTGCATACGCGATACGTCGGGCAAAAACGTTTTGGGTTGGAGGGCGCGGAGTCAGCGATTGTGATATTGAATTATATATTGGAGCAGGCTACATACGGTGGAGTGCAGTCAGCAGTCATAGGAATGGCTCATAGGGGGCGCCTAAACGTGCTGGCGAATATAGTTGGTATGTCGTTAAATGATATATTCCAGGATTTTGAAGGTATAGTTGATCTTGATTCCGTTCAGGGCAGTGGTGACGTTAGGTACCACAATGGAGCAAAAGGTATTTTTTCTGCAAGATCCGGTGCACGACTTCCTGTCATGATGGCTTCCAATCCATCGCATCTGGAGGCTGTAGATCCGGTAGTGGAGGGGATGACGAGGGCGATACAGGATCACCTCGACAGTAGTTACAATACCGGCAAAGCTGATTACGCCCAAGGGGAGGATAGCTCTGGAGGCCAGGCTCTGGCGGTTCTGGTACACGGTGATGCTGCCTTTGCCGGGCAGGGGGTCGTAGCTGAGACCCTGGAGATGTCCCAGTTGCCAGGATACCAGACCGGAGGAACTATCCACCTCGTTATAAACAATCAGCTTGGATTTACGACTGCCCCCCAGTCAGCGCGTTCGTCGGTCTACTCTACTGATATTGCGAAGGTAGTGCAGGCACCTATATTTCACGTGAACGGAGACGATCCCGAGGCCTGTACCAGAGCAGCTTTGCTTGCCTTTGCATTCAGGAATGAGTTCCATAAAGACGTGGTAATAGATATGGTCTGTTACCGTCGTCACGGTCATAATGAAGGTGACGACCCAAGCTATACGCAGCCTCGTATGTACAGGGCAATTGACCAGCACAGGTCAGTCAGGAAGCTGTATGCAGAGAGCTTGGTGCATCGCGGGCATATTGCTTTGGAGAAGGCAGAGGAGCTTTTGGGTGATTTCAATGATAGGTACCAGAGAGCGCTTGACGAGACAAGAGCGCTGGCATCAGATGGACATTCTGGGGTGCAGATGGATAATGTTCGTAGCGCCCACGAGGAGACTGATATCCATAGCCAGCAATTACCTATCACGATAGACAGGGGACTGGTCGAATGTATTGTCCGATCTACCATGACGGTACCTGACGGATTTACACTCCATCCAAAGCTGGTACGCCAGTTTGAAAAGCGTGAAAAGATGCTTAGTGATGGAATAGTCGATTGGGTTGCATGTGAAGCTTTATCGTTCGGTAGTTGCCTGGCAACAGGACACGACGTTCGTCTTTGCGGGCAGGATACGCGTCGAGGAACGTTCAGCCAACGCCATGCAGTGTTGGTAGATTACGAAACTGGAGCAGAATGGATCCCTCTGGCTCACCTGCAGGATTTAGCGCGCGATAGAGGGAATGACTATTTTGATAATATCGTTATGGGTAGATTCTTTGCCTATGATTCACTTTTATCGGAATATGCTGCACTTGGATTTGAGTACGGGTATTCAGTCGAATCATTGGATTCGTTCGTAGCATGGGAAGCTCAGTTTGGTGATTTCAGCAACGGGGCTCAGGTGATGATAGATAATTTTATTACTGCTGCCAAGGAAAAGTGGAATCAGCAGTCCGGTCTGGTCATGCTTCTTCCTCACGGGTACGAAGGACAGGGACCTGAACACTCTTCGGCAAGGATGGAGCGCTTTCTCACGCTGAGTGCCAATGGCAATATTCGCGTGGTTCAGCCTACAACCGGAGCACAGTACTACCACTTGCTCTTGTCGGCCATGTTGCAAAGCCCGAAAGTGCCTATGGTAGTAATGACCCCCAAATCGCTGCTACGCGCTCAGGAGGCTCAATCGTATATTAATGATATCGTATCAGGTCGTTTTGAATCGGTGATTGACGACCCTGTTATGTCCAGTAGTCCGTCCGCATCTGTGGAAGGTTCACCTCATATGCCGGCAGTAGATGTTCCAGGTGATCCTTCCAGGGTGAGCAGAGTGGTGTTCTGTACCGGAAAGGTAGCCTACGAGATTATGCGCGAGAGAAGTGCAGCCGGTCAAGATATAGCCGGTCAAGAGATGGCTGCTCAAAGTATGACGTTACCTGGTGATGCAGTAGCGGTAGTGCGGGTAGAGCAATTGTATCCATGGCCAGAGAGCTACCTGGATAAGGTGCTCGCGCGTTATCCCAATGCTCGTGATGTGATGTGGGTACAGGAGGAGCCAGAAAACATGGGTGCCTGGGCATTTGTGCATGGGAGGCTGCATAAAATGTTACGTGGCAACCTGGAACTTTACCATGCCAGCAGGCCGGAATCGGGAAGCCCCGCATCAGGCAGTCTTGCTGCACACAAAGCCGAACATGCCGAGCTCATGAAAAAGGTATTTACACGAAGATAGTCTGGAAGATGGCCTAGGAGCGTGGGACAGAGCCGTACTACGATACAAGGTATTGTGGTTGTTTTACGACGGAACCACAAGATATAGGGTTACCGGGTTAGCAGCCGGGGGTTCTGTCCCACGCTCCTAGTTTGTGGCTACTGGGAGGGCGCTGTTCAATGCGATCGCGTCCCCGTTCTCGGACGCATTGGCTTGGCTTGGGAGGCCGTTATTGAGG
>JAMCPC010000002.1:12199-16680 GCA_023379725.1 Actinomycetota bacterium | reverse complement strand
CGATACTGTAGCTGGAGTCGGTTCTAAGACCTTTACTGAGGGGGGTTTTACGCTGGTAGAGGTATTGGTTGGGATGTTTATTTTAGGCGCAACGATGATTCCGACCTCCAGGGTGTTCACAGGAGGCGTAGGAGCGTCGGCCTTTGCAGCGAGGCAGTCTGAGGCCGTGGCTCTGGCATCGGGAGAGTTGTCAAAGGTACAGTCCAGTACATATTCGGCTGTGGGTTTCTATGGCAGCCAGGTAAGCAAAGCAGAGGTATCGTATCCGTGGTATACACCCGGGCAGGGAGGGAGCAGCTATGTGTATCTCGGGTCAAATCCTCCCAGCGGGTACGATCCTCTGCTGGTTCCGGTGTATTCGACACAGGTCGGAAATGCCAGTTTTACGGTGGCGACGTATATAGATTGGGCAAATGCGGAAGTGCCTGGCGGGACGGGAGGTATTACTACGGACTATCAGGCATACAAAGAGGCATCAGTCAGTGTAAGGTGGTATCAGGCTGGTACGCAATCGGGAATTGTCAGTCAAAGTACGATTATCTATCCGGGGGCACAGGGAGTATACAATGGTCCAGGTGGAGCAGGCGGTTCTTCACCTTCCTCGTCTGGCTCAGGTGGCAGTCAATCAGGATCACCATCTGCTCCTGCCACTCTCAGTGCTGCAAAGGCAACTGGAACGTCCGGCTCAACAAGTACTATTGATGTAACGTGGTCGGGTGGGTCGGTTCCCGCTTCATCTACTTCCAGCACTTCAAATCAGAGTGGTTACTATGTGGTGGAATACTCGGCAAATATCAATGATTTGCCATCTGCTTATACGAGTGGAACAGGCGCTATGCCGTCAGTCAGCGGAGTGGCCGCAAGCCCGCATCAGTTGGCCACAGCTACCAACTACCAGATAGGGGGTCTGGCTCCTGGTGTAACGTACTATATAGAGGTAATAGCGTTTGGTGCTGGAGGGCAATCATGGGCTACTTCTGGTATTATTGCTCAGGCGACCACCTCAGCATCTGCTTCGTCTCCGTCTTCATCCGGGCCGTCCAGCTATACCAGTAATGGATGCGGGCAGACCCAGGAATCCCTTCTTGCCAGCCCAACTCCAGAGATCACCGCAGGCAGCACTGCCAATATATATTACCTGGATGATACGGCTTTCAGCGGCGGAGAGGTACTTGTAAACGGTAGTGTGGACAGCAACGTTACCATTCAGACAGTAACTACCTCGACGAATCGTCAATCCCTTGTTGCGGTCGATAATTGTGGTGGATCTCCACCAAACCCCGATAACCCAACCGCTACCGGCCCGGGATCCTCTGGAGGATATGAGTCTATGCTCAGTTTTCAGGTTCCCAGCAACGTAGTGAATGGCGATACCGTGGCCATACGGGCAAATGATGGCGATGGTAATTATGATACCTATACATGGCAGGTAGGGCAGAATGAGCAGACTGATGGAAACTGCAACCAGAGTTCGACCACAAGTTGTAACGATAATGGTAACGAGAATGAAAATGATGGATGCTCTATTATCTCGTTGACTGTAACCGGTGCATCCTCAGCTAATACCGGCAAGACCTACCTGACGAGCAATGGCCTGATGTCTGAGAATCTGGATCTTGCAACGGGTCTTGTTGGATGTCAAAATGGTACCGTACAGGTCAGTGCCTCACCGGTAGGATCATCTTTAAGTGATCCAGGATCGCCCTATACGCTTACGTTGCAATCTTCTGCCAATGCACAGGCAGGGTCATCTGCATCATCCTCACAGGGTGCGCAGTTCGTGGGTACTGTATATTCGGCTGGTCAGTCCGGATGGGTGACAGGACAGCATTTGTTTAACGTTGTCTATGACGGTAGTAATGTAGGTGTGTCAGCATCCATTTTGGTATGTGCATGGATGCCTCCATCGGAAAGGTCCAGTTCACAAAATGAGTGCTGACAATAGCCCTGAGGCTGATGAGGCTGGTTTTACTCTGGTAGAGCTGATGGTTGCTGCCGCTGCAATGCTAATCTTAATGGCCGCTTTTGCCGGGTTTATGCTGATGATGATGTCTACTGCCTCATCCACCGTGAAGCAGGACAATTCGACCAGTTCTGTACGGGTAGCCATGTTGCAATTGCAACACGACATACAAGCTGCCAATCCTCTAATGACCCTCTCTTCGGTCGGTGACTACAGTGATACGTTGAAACTGGAAATGGATACGCCATCCGGCAACGTAGAGACGGTCACTTGGTCTTACAATTCTACCTCTGGGACTCTTTACAGGACAGTGAGTACATCTTCTGGTTCAGGTAGCTCGCTTCCTGAGGTAACAGGGCTTATTAACGGTTCTTCCAGCAATCCGGTATTCAGTTACTATGACGACCAGGGTAATAATTTGGTTGCATCCGGTACCAGCTCTACCACTGAGGTGGCAGTCTGTACTGCCAGGGTGGCTATTTCTCTGGAAATTTCCGGAGGTCCCAAGACCTTTCCATATACCGAGAGATTGAATGTGGCATTGCCAGACAATCTACAGCCAGGTAGGTCACAATGCGCATGACATACAAGGGAGGTAGTCCAGCTGGCGATGTAGAGAAAGCCAAGTTCAAGGCCAAGGTCGCAATGCGCATGATATGTAAGGGATATAGTCCAGGCTGCCAGGGAGAGGAAGGCTCTCTTGTAGTACTGATATCTATATTGATGATTGTCGTCCTCATAGGAATGGGCTTTCTTGTTACTGTTTTTGGAGATATGTCCAATTCATTGCAGGTTGCCAATGTAGAGGCTGCACGCTCTCAGGCATTGGCAGGGGTATCCGATGCTCTATTTCGTCTTGATCAGATGGGCCCCAATTATCAAAACTTCTGCGTAGGTCAGGAGCCATGGTGCACGGTACCATCTATCCCAGCTGCTCCAGGGGCAAGCTATGTGGCGCGTGCTACATCATCATCTCCGGGCGTATTTACCGTTTATTCCCAAGGTATATCGCATGGTGTTACTTATGTAGTAAAAGCTACTGTACAACGTGCTATAGATTATCCATTCCCCATCTTTGGTGTATCGTCAGTTGCCATGAATGGTCACAGTGGTTCGGTAAATGTACAGTCTACCAACCAGTATGGACAGGATACCGGCGCTCCAGCTGATCTTGGCAGTGATTCTACGATTACCTGTCATGGATCGGGCAGCTACGGTACTGCACAGATTACCTTTGATGGTGGTTCGTCCAATTGCCCTTCGTGGGTAAATGGAGCCAACCAGTACAATCCTCAGCCACCTGTGCAGTCCTGTCCTTCACCGTCCGGCACCTTTCCACCTACCCCATGTATGCCTTCTAATTATCAATCATGTCCGAACAATGGACTCTTTGAGGGAACACCGGCCAATCCCTTTGTGCTGGAGCCGGGGATCTATTCTTGTCCCAATGGTGTTACTTTCAAGGGGACAGTCAATGTGGATTACTCATCCACTGTCAATAGCGGAGAAGTACAGATCTATGTATTTCCTGCAAGTTCCGGTTCGGCATCTATATCAATGGCAGGTGCCACGGTCAACCAGTGGGAAGTTCCTCCTTCTCCTTCGGGCACAGGCCAATCGGTAGTCGGTAATCCGGTCGATCTTCAGTTGTATGCTGCAGGTAGCGGGAGTATTGATGTCGGCAATGGATCTGCTGCAGCTTCGTTTAATGGGCTGTTGTATGCACCCGGATGGAATGTTACCGTCAACGGCGGCCAGCTCTCCATGACCGGAGCCTTTACCGTTAACCAGTTCACTGTCAATGGAAATCCCAATCTTCAGGTCAACTACGATACCCGCGTAGAGACTCTGGGGGCTGCCGGATGGACATCGCAGGATGTCATCCAGGTTTCATCGTCAGATTTCAGCCTAGCTCTGAACTAGTTGCAGTGCTTCGCAGATAACCATGGGCATACCAACCGGATGATGTCCCCGACTTGCCAGATAACGTGACGTTATTTACGGTGTTAGCAGCGGGACACTATGTTAGTGATTTCTTTACGCACAGTGCCGTACTGGGCTAATGTTGGAATGTGCAGAATGCTATAGGTGATGACGCGGGACATGATGGACAGGATTTCAAACAAGCGGGGACAATAAGTGCTGCCATAGAGAAAGGAGGGGTTGAATTACCAGTACCGGCAGACCTGTTGCCCCATAGACCCCCGTTTCTATTCCTGACAGCTATTACTTATCTGATACCCGGCCAGAGAGCTAAAGGATACTGGGATCTCACTGGCAAAGAGGATTTTTTTTCGGGACATTTTCCGGGAAGGCCTACTCTACCCGGAGTGCTAATGGTGGAATCTATAGCTCAGCTTGGTGCTGCTGCCGTACTGAGTATCCCTTCAGCGGAGCAGACGGTTCAGAATGGTAATCCACATGGTAAGCTACCGCTTTTTGGTGGGATAGAAAAGGCTCGTTTCAGACGCCAAGTTGTACCCGGTGACCGTCTGGATCTTGAAGTTTCGCTTGACAG
>JAMCPC010000002.1:0-11388 GCA_023379725.1 Actinomycetota bacterium | reverse complement strand
GTCGAGATGCAGCTTTAGCCTGATGGACAGGAACGCGCGTAAGGGCGATAAGCCCTCTGATCATATACCGGTTATGGCGTGGATTGAAAATGAGTGAGTGGTCAGCGCACGTTCTCTAATGCAGATTATTAAATAACATATATGTTGAGGTCATTTATAGGAGGAGACTTATTTGGTGAGATCTTTGGTTCTTATCCCATCAAAGTACTCGCACTGCACGGGTGGGGGAGAGACCATAGCGATTATGCGGCGCTTCTCCCAAAGACAGCAGAGGATAAGGAGGCAGCTCTAGCAAGCGACTGCGGGATACTTGTGCCCGATCTTCCTGGTTTTGGCGCTACGCCTCCACCAGTTACAGCTTGGGGTAGTCAGGAGTATGCAGATTTGATGGCCAGGCTCCTGGATAGCGAAGTAGGAGAACCTGTTGTGGTGATTGGGCATTCGTTTGGAGGGAGAATAGCTGTCAAGCTTGCAGCTAGCAGGCCAGATCTGGTCAGGTCGCTTGTACTTACAGGCGCACCGCTGGTTCGTACAGCGCATCTTGGGAACTCTGGTAGACAGCGGAGAAAACAGGGGAGAGTTGCACCGGTTTATCGCTTGGGTAGGAGGCTGTACAAGATGGGTATTATAAGTGAGGGTTACATGGAGAATCTGCGAAGGAAGTATGGTTCGTATGATTATGCACATGCAACCGGCGTGATGAGAGAGATATTAGTGCGTCTTCTTGCAGAGAATTATGCAGATGATCTTGTGGGGATAGCATGTCCTACCTGGCTTGTGTGGGGAGCAGAGGATAGAGAAGTGCCGTTAGAGGTTGCTATGGAAGTCGACAAGATGATTCCTGAAACGACGCTTACCGAGTTGCCCGGTGTCGGTCACTTGGTACCGGTAGATGCAGGTGATGCCTTATGGGAAGTAGTTTGTAAATTATTGTAGAGAGCAAGAACTATCCGGTGTTTTCGTTCAGTGCTTGTTCGATTGCCTCTGTCAAGTTCCTGGATGCACGATAGGGGTCTGTAGCCAAAGTAATATACCTGACTACTACGAAATGCTTGATTCCCACTTTTACAAGTGATGGGATGGTTTCTGGAGTGACTCCTCCAGTCACGAATACTGGCCTTGGCGATTGGCTGTTTGTATATGCAGCGTAGTCAATCCCGGTTCCCTCTCTTCCTGGTTTGGTGGGAGTGGGCACTACAGGCCCGGCGGAAATATAATCGACAGGCTCTGCCAGACTTTTACGGAGCTCTTGGTGAGCATGGGTGGAACGCCCGATAATGGCAGATTGCCCTAATATCTTGCGTGCCAGTTCAGGTGGAACGTCGTCTTGTCCCACATGCACCCCATCGGCTTCAACTTCGAGAGCAATATCAGGTCTGTCATTCATAATAAACTGTATGCCCATATCGTGACAGACCTTTACTGCCTTACGAGCGTAGTTGATTAGCTGGAGCGCTTCTAGCTGCTTTTCTCGTAATTGGACCAGGTCTACTCCTCCTCTTATGCATTCAGATATAAAATGTTCTATATCTGGCCTGGCTGGTACGCATAGGTACAGCCTTTTACTGTCCAGGTCTGGTTTTTTGAGGGGCTGGTCGTTCATTTTACAGTGGTTTAGTTTACAGTGCTTTAGTTTAGCGTCTCGTAAGCAACTATGGGTTTCTGCCGACCAGATAAAGTACCTGGTGGTATCATCGTTACGCCGGCTAAGCCGGTCAACTGCGTGAATGCGATACCACGGAAAGACTGGCCAGAGCCAGCTCGACAACTTCCTTTGTTGCGGAAGGGTTGTCCGCTACTGCCTGGCGGACATCCTTGTTGGTATCGTGTGCTAAATCAGAGAGTGCAGATTCAGGGGCAGCTATGTTGGATGCTACTCCTCTTC
The DNA here is from genome assembly GCA_023379725.1 of Actinomycetota bacterium. GTDB lineage: Bacteria > Actinomycetota > Acidimicrobiia > Acidimicrobiales > JAMCPL01 > JAMCPL01. The sequence continues at coordinate 9,503 of JAMCPC010000002.1, read as the reverse complement.
TGACCATCCAGTTGGCATCTTTGGCCAATTCGATGAGCAGATCTTTTGGTGCTGATTTGTTCATTGCGACACCCTGGCGTACCACCCAGTTATCGCTGGTAGCCATTGCTGCAAGCGAGTCAGGATCACTGGTAGGATCGAGAGCAGGATGTACCTTAGAGAGAGTGACCGAATAGCTCTCTACTTTATCGCGAATCTCATCGGAGCTGGACGCATTGCTGTATACAGCCATTCTTACCGACCTGTCCTCGTCCCCTGCTAACTCTACCAAGGTGTGCTTGGGTGTATGATCATTTCTGGCCACCTGCAGCCGTACGGTAGTGGCATCGTCCTCTCCAAGAGTTGCAAGAGTAGAAGGATCTGTCATTTTATTTGCAGCTACTGCTGCCCTTACCTCACTACTCGGGCTGTTTGCCAGATATCCAAGTACATTGGTAGGGCACGCGCTACTCTTGGCAACTGCACTCAGGACGTTAAATGATTCATCTTCGGCCATACCAGCGAGAATGTCGGGGGTGATGCTACGGCTTGTTACGACTTTGACCCTTACCTCTTCACTCTGGTCATGGGCCAGATATGCGATTACATCTACTTCTATGGTTGGATTAGCAGCCAACTCTGCACGTACTTTTTCGTCCTCATCCAATGCGAGATACGCCTGCATGAATGGGTGAAGGTTGCGTTCTCCAGCTGCCAGTTTTCTTTTCTTGGGCTCGGGATCCAGGACACGTCTTATCAGGCTGTTCAGAGCTGGGATATTGCTTGGCGGCTCGACATTGCTACTCGTGGTATCATTCCCCTTGGTAGTGGAGGTTTTTACGCCTTCGACACTGCTACTTCTTACACTTGGGCCTTTCTCGTCCAACCCATTGTTTTTTTCCGGGTGATTCCACATACCCAGCATCACTCTGCTCTCCTTTTGTACCTCTATATAATATTATAGCACAGCGTGGCAATAAATACACGGTTTGTGTTCATATTGTGCATAATGCTATATCGGCATAATAATTAATGGTGGTTCAGTGAGTGGCGCAGACTATACGCTGGTCATGTCTGGCAATTCCCTCAGTGTCATAATAATTACTGGTGGTTCAGTGAGTGGCGCAGGACTTTTAGTTGAATTCAGCTATGTTACCCATGGCTGTCAATCAGATAATTTTTGACTGCCTTCCTTCCCAGTATCTGTCGCGCAATTGCTGCTTGTACAGCTTCCCGTTTGGAGCCCTGGGTAGTTCGTCCTCAAAATCGATAGACCTGGGGCATTTGATATCTGCCAATCTTGTCTTTAGATAAGTTATAAGTGCAGCTTCCAGTTCCGGACCTGCCTCATTCATATTGGTGGGCTGCACGACAGCTTTTACTTCCTCTCCAAATTCCTCATTTGGTATACCGAACACAGCGGCATCTACGACGGCAGGATGTGTAATCAACAGGTTCTCTGCCTCTTGGGGGTATACGTTCACACCCCCAGTGACTATCATGAATGCTTTACGGTCAGTTAGATAGAGATAGCCCTCATCATCCAGATACCCGATATCGCCCAATGTAGTCCAGCCCTGTTTGTTCCTGCTTGAGGCTGTTTTGTCGGGGTCTTTGTAGTACTCGAACGGCATTGTACCCTCGAAGTAAATCGTGCCTGCTACTCCTGGCGGGAGATCATTGCCCTCTTCATCCAGAATATGCACTTTTCCAATCAATGATCTACCTACCGAACCAGGATGTGTAAGCCATTCGTTTGAATCTATCGCACAGAATCCGTTTCGTTCGGTTCCAGCGTAGTATTCGTATACTACAGGTCCAAGCCACTCAATTATTTGTTTTTTAATGTCCACAGGACATGGAGCAGCAGCATGCAACATACATTTTAGGGATGAAATGTCAAATTGCGAACGCACCTCCCTTGGCATCTTTGCCAGCCTGACCATCATGGTGGGTACCACCTGTGTATGAGTCACTTTGTAGTGCTCAATGGTACGAAGAAAATCCAGTGGATCGAATTTGTCCATTACCACGGTGGTAGCCCCAATTCGCAGTGCAGCCATAGTAAATTGCAGTGGTGCGGCATGATACAACGGGGCAGGAGAGAGGTATATGGAGGAATCATCCATGCCGTAAAGACCTTGAGCAACCATGGATACTGGGGTAGGGCTACCTATAGGGCCTTGTGGAAGAGAAAGCCGTACACCCTTGGGCTTCCCAGTGGTGCCTGAGGAGTAAAGCATGTCTTGCCCCTCTTTTTCTCTATCCTTTGGAAGCTCTTCTTCGTTTTCAATCAGCCTCTCGTACGACTCAAATACATCGGAATAATCGGTTGTCCCTGTAACCAATTTCACTTTGATGTTTTCCTGTCCACCATATTCGCTATCCAATATTTCAAGCGCTTTCACAGCACTTTCGGTTAATTCATCCGACACTACCAGTACAGTAGCATCGCAATCAGATATAATATATGCAGCTTCAGCAGGTGTTAGTCTGGTCGATAGGGGGGTATAGTATTTTCCTGATCGCTGTGCTGCCCAAGCTGCCTCCAAGAATTGAGGTCCATTTTTCATCCACATGGCTAAGTTTGAGACCTCCTGGATGCCTCTCTTAGATATCAAATTGGCCAGACGTGACGATCTCTTGTCCAATTGCCCGAAAGTAACCACGTTGTTATCCCAAGAGGTAATTATTGCTGGCTTGTCTGGATTATTGTCGGCGTGATCAGCTATGTAGCTCAATTTGATCGCGATTGCCCAAGTGAATAATTCATTCCCATTACAGTCAAGTTAGCTCTAAGACACCTTGCAGTCAAGTTTCCCAGGGTGGCTGTGATTCAGTGGCTATACCATACCGTTCTATTGCACTAGCTACCTGGCTGAGAGGTATGCTTCCACTTGTCGCCAGAGCGTATAGTACTGCCACTACTACATGTTCGGCATCTATCTCGAAATAATTTCGTAGTGCGGATCTTGTGTCCGATCTGCCAAAGCCGTCTGTACCAAGAGATATGAATTTTCTTCCCTCAGGTATCCACCTGGATACCTGGTCGGGGACTGATCGAATATAATCGCTTACCGCTACTATTGGCCCCTTACCATTGGAGAGCATGCTAGTTATATATGCAACCTGTGGTTTTTCTTCGGGATGGAGCATGTTGTGCCTCTCTACCGCGAGCGCTTCTCGTCTGAGTGAGGAGTATGATGTAACCGAGAATACATCGGTGTCAATGTTCCACTGGGATGAGAGCATATTTTTTGCTCTCATGACCTCTTGATACATCACACCGGAGAATAATAATGTCGCCATCGGATCATCACAGCTTGCATAACGATATATTCCCTTTACCGTCCCTTCTAATATCAGTTCTTTGGTAGTACCTTCTGGCAATGCCTCCATGGGATAGTTCTCATTGTAAAGAGTCAGGTAAAAAAACGCATCCTCGGCATCCGGGTCCAGGATTGAATCTATGGCGTGTCTCATGATTGCAGCGATTTCGTATGAGAACGCGGGATCGTAAATACGACATGCTGGATTGACGGAGGCCAGAAGTGGAGAGTGGCCATCGTCATGTTGGAGTCCTTCACCTTGTAATGTGGTACGTCCAGCAGTGCATCCTGCCAAAATACCCCTGGCACGAATATCACCCATTAGCCATGTAAAATCTCCTGCTCGCTGAAATCCAAACATAGAGTAAAATAGCATGACAGGTATCATTGGTTGTCCCCAGGTTGCATAAGATGTAGCTAAGCTGGTAAAAGATGCCATTGCTCCCGCTTCAGTAATTCCTTCCTCCAATATCTGACCGTCTTTTGCTTCAGCGTACGACAGAAGGAGGCTTGCATCCACGGGAGTATAGAGTTGTCCTTCAGGAGCGTATATCTTTATTTCGGAGATCAGCGGTTCCAGTCCGAAGGTTCTGGCTTCGTCCGGTACTATCGGGACCAGGAGGCGGCCGATTTCAGGATCTCTGGCAAGATTGCGCAACAACCTTGCAAATACCATGGTCGTAGAGACTGGTTGGCCATTGGATCCGGTCAAGAGATCATCGAATACAGATGCATTGGGGTGAATGATTTTCCAGGGATGAACCACCCTTTGTGGTATCGGGCCAGCCGTTATCTTGCGCCGTGCCATCATATACTCGAAGGCGGCGGAGCCTTCAGGAGGTCTGTAGTAAGGCGGTAGCTTGCCTTCCAACATGCTGTCGGGTATCTCTTCCTGGATATTCAGCCTGTCCCTGAGTGCAACCAATTGAGCATGGGTCATCTTTTTTATCTGATGGGTCGCATTTCGAGCTTCTATCTCCGGTCCCAGTGTCCAGCCCTTGATCGTCTTTGCGAGTATGGCAGTTGGCATCTCGCGTTCCTCGGTAGCTAGTTTGTATGCAGCATACAGCTTTTTGTAGTCGTGTCCACCTCTGGGTAGGCTCTGAAGGTCCTCGTCGCTGAGATGTTCTACCATTTTTTGAAGTCGTGGATCCGGCCCAAAAAAATTATCCCTTATATATTTGCCAGATTCGGTTGCATATTTTTGAAATGCACCGTCTGGTGTAGTATTCATCTTGTCAAGTAAAACCCCATCTGTATCTCTGGCCAAGAGATCGTCCCACTTTGACCCCCATATTACTTTTATGACATTCCATCCCGAGCCTCGAAATACTGCTTCAAGCTCCTGGATGATTTTGCCATTTCCGCGCACTGGCCCGTCCAATCTTTGCAGGTTGCAATTCACTACGAAAATCAGGTTGTTCAGATGCTCCCTGCCTGCTACACCAAGTGCTGCCAAAGCCTCTGGCTCGTCCATCTCTCCGTCCCCCACAAATGCCCACACCCTTGCCCCCGACGTATCTACCAGTTTACGATTGAGTAGGTAGCGATTTATATGAGCTTGGTAAATGGCAAGCATTGGGCCGAGACCCATAGATACTGTAGGAAATTCCCAGAAATCGGGCATGAGACGTGGATGTGGGTAGCTTGGTAAGCCTCTTTTCCCAATATCTGATCTGAAGTTGTCCATTTCCTCCTCACTTAGTCGCCCTTCGACAAATGCACGTGCATATATTCCTGGCGATGCATGTCCCTGGAAGAAAACCTGGTCTCCAAAGCCTCCATCAGACTTCCCTCTGAAGAAATGATTGAATCCTACTTCGTATAGAGATGCTGAGCTCGCATAGGTAGACAGATGGCCACCTATACCTTCGTTAAGCGTGTTGGCTCGTGTAACCATAACGGCGGCATTCCATCGTACATACGCCCTTATGCGCCTTTCCATGTATTCATCGCCCGGAAACCAAGGTTCTTGGTCCTTGGCTATCGTATTTACATATGGTGTGGATAAGGTTGCGGGAAAGTCCACCTGCTTTGTTCTGGCTCGTTCGAGCAGCTTCATGAGCAGGAAACGAGCACGTCCTCGTCCTTCACTGCCTACAACAGCATCAAAGGAGTCCAACCACTCTTCAGTTTCCTGAGGGTCTATGTCGGGGAGTTGATGTGAAATCCCGTCAAACAACATAATTATAGTATACTGCTAGGTGGTCGACCGTAATACCGTTAGATGCAAGGATGGCTGCAAGTGCATGACATAAATAGCGAATCTGATCCTACGGCTTCAGTAGCAAGAGGATGTCGGAGAGTAGTTTTGATGGGAGTATGTACGCGGGGTTATCGATAGATGGCGGAGTTGTTGCAGTCAGTGGATGATAGGGTAGCATCAACGACAATATATACAGATGGGTCGTGCCTCGGGAACCCAGGCCCAGGCGGATGGGCATGGGCGATACAGGGTGGTCCATCGGCAAGCGGTGCAGAAAGATTGACCACCAACCAGAGAATGGAGGTGACGGCAGCTCTAGAGGCATTGGAATGGCTGACCAAGAATACAGATGGGCACGAGGCAAAAGCTGTTGTTGTCAGCGACTCTTCTTATTTGGTGAATTGTTTCAATTTCAAATGGTGGGAGGGTTGGCTGAAGCGGCAGTGGAGAAATTCAAAGGGCCATTTAGTGGCGAATCGTGACCTATGGGAACCGCTTTTGGAACTGGTGCTTGATGGCCCGATTACGGTGGAATTCTCCTGGACGAAAGGCCATGCCGGTAACGACATGAACGAGTTGGTCGATTCTATGGCAAATGAGGCTGCGCGTCTACAGCGCGGTGTCTGGATATCTGGAGAAGATGTTCGCTGAGCCTCTAAGTTAAGCAATACACCCCATGTGTATGTTTATTACATGAGCGTGCGTCGAGTGGCTCCACGCTTATGTGGTGTTAAAATGTACCGCTATCGGATGCCAGAGTATGGCTGGTGGATATCAGATATCCATATCCGGTTTTGGTGCTTTGAGCATGTATGAGTTTGTTGCTGCATGGTGACATTTTCATATTGCAACTTGAGCCCTCCTTGGTAAGTGCAGCACGTGTATCTGCTGGCTAGGTCGTCTGCTGTCTACAGGATCAGCTGTGGAGAGTGGCATAGCGACCTTCTTATAGTGGCCGGACTTACAGGTGTCGTTGAGTAGCGAGACAAGGAGGCAAGATGATAGCGAGTATCCCTTCAGCAATCCTGCTGGGAGTGGACGGGAGTCCAGTATCGGTCGAGGTGCATATTTCTAGTGGTATCCCTGGATTCAATATCGTTGGTCTACCTGATGCGGCCGTCAGGGAGTCACGTGATCGAGTGAGGGCAGCACTGCTCACCAGCGGCTTCAAATGGTGTAGTAGCCGGGTAACGGTAAATTTGGCCCCCTCTGCTGTCCGAAAAGCGGGTGCAGCGCTGGACTTGCCAATTGCTGTAGGTATGTTGGTGGCGAGCAGTCAGGTCGAGCATGCCATGGTAGCTGGGTACGCTTTTTTCGGTGAACTCGGTCTCGATGGATCGCTGCGTAAGTTTCCCGGAGTGATCTCTCTGGTAAGTTCCTGTGATGCAACCAAAGCAGTAGTGCCGACATCGTGTACCAGGGAGGCATCCGTTATTCCGACAAAGGAGGTGTATGGTGCAACCTCGTTAAAGCACCTGGTGGGAGCATTGAAGGGTGAGGAGGATTGGATGGTGGCCGAGTCTGTCGACATCCTGGAGTCAGTGGGTAGCGAAAGTGGCAGGTACTATCCCGATCTCGCAGATGTTAGAGGTCAGGCCGTAGGGAGGCGAGCTGTCGAGATAGCAGCGGCAGGAGGGCATCACTTACTTATGGTAGGACCTCCAGGATCCGGAAAGACTATGCTTGCAAGCAGATTACCGGGCGTGTTGCCGCCGCTGAGTTACGAAGAGTCGTTGGAGGTAGCCCGTATCTATTCGGCATCAGCATCGCCACCAGAGTGGGATGTGCTACCTTCCCGTCCTACCTTTAGGGCTCCTCATCATACAGCCACCTCCGTGTCGATTGTAGGAGGAGGTAGCTCATGGCTGCGACCAGGGGAGATTTCACTTGCCCATTTGGGTGTGTTGTTCCTGGATGAACTGGGCGAATTTCCCAGAGTTGTATTGGACTCATTGCGTGAGCCACTTGAAGATGGGTTGGTGCGTATCAGTAGAGCTATGGTATCCGCAGTACTGCCGGCGAGGTTCTTACTTGTGGCGGCAACGAACCCGTGTCCCTGTGGAGAAGGGATGACTCCGGGTAGCTGCAGATGCTCGAAGAGTGCGAGGGAACGATATATGGCAAGGCTGTCGGGACCGTTACTTGATCGCTTTGATCTCAGCATATCCCTTGCCAAGCCTCAGGTGGATGAGTTGCTATCGATGTCTCCGGGAGAGCCGAGCAGAGTTGTCGCGTTACGAGTAAGTATGGCACGTGAGATTGCGCGCGATAGGGGAGTCATCTGTAATTCACGCATTCCATCCTGGGCGCTTGAGCAACTTGCTCCACTGGCACCTGAGGCAATGGCATTGATGGAGAGGAGATTAAGAAGTGGTGTCCTCTCAGCTAGAGGTATGGATAATGTGCGCAGAGTAGCCCTGACCATTGCTGACCTGGCAGGGGAGGATCCACCTATCAAGGTGGAGCATATAGCTGAAGCGTTGCAATTAAGAGCAGCCAGAGCAATGTTCAATGCGGAGCAGTTGCGATGAGTATTCCGGGAAAATGCTTGCAACAAAATTACAGCACAGCTCATAGATGGGATTCCCTTTACCATTGTAGATACCGGTGGTTGGGCACAGCTCATAGAACTGACAGCACAGCTCGTAGATCCAATTGGGAGCAGTCGTGATGAGCATTCCGGAACAGTCAATAGCCGCGGGGGTGCTTGCATCCTTACCCGGAATTACTCCGGTGAGGTTGCGGCGCATGCTTGATGAGTGCAGCAACCCATTATCTGTATTGGAGAAGATAGATAGGGGGGAGTACTCGCCAACTTATGCACAGCGTTGGAAGGGAAAGTGTGGTCCAGCTACCCTTGAGAGATTGCACGAGATTTGTGACAACTCGGGTATCGGCATAGAGACGCTGTATACCGATTCTTATCCACACAGCTTTCGTTCTGACAGATATGCTCCTGCAGTGATATTTTATAAGGGGAATTTGGCTGTACTCAATCATACTCCGATTGTGTGTATTGTAGGTACCAGGGCTGCAAGTCCTTACGGCATCAGATTGGCACACGAGATTGGTTTTACGCTTGCTCGTGTGGGCATTACTGTCGTATCAGGGCTGGCTGTCGGCATTGATACGGCCGCTCATCGGGGAGCAATAGATGCAATCCAGAAGTTATCGTATATGCCGGACAGTGGGCGAGACAGTGGGCGAGATGATCATTTATCCGGCTTTAATGGTAATGGCTTTTTCATGCACGATAGTTCGGTAGATGAGGTTATCGTCGAGGACATATCGGAGAATAGCTGTGGTGGCGTGGTAGCGGTCCTGGCTGGTGGTCCTGATATATCGTATCCTGCTCAAAACCAGGATCTATTTCGTGAAATATTGTCATACGGAGTATCCATTTCAGAACTTCCACCTGGGATGCCGGCTGCGAGATGGCGTTTTGTTGCCAGAAACAGAATAATGGCAGCCATGTCATCTTTAGTTGTAGTAGTGGAGAGTCATGCTGAAGGAGGTGCGCTTCATACGGTACATCAGGCTGAAATACGTGGTATCCCTGTAGCTGCTGTACCGGGTTCGGTAACTTCGTCAGCGTCAGAGGGCTGTAACGCACTTATAAAAGCTGGAAGGGCGCATCTGGTAACGGGAGCAGATGATATTATATCTTTGCTTGGGTGTACTGGTAGGGAGTCTCTGTTGCCTAATGTTACAGCTCCTACGGGTTTACTTCCATCACCTGCAGTTTCCCCGGCTGCACTTCCTCCACTTACAATTTCCACGGACACAGCGTCTCTGGGATCCAGTATTCAAGATATATCTTGTCCAGATTATATGGAACGAGATCGTCCAGAATCTACTCGATATGAGATATTCTCCAAGTTGAGTAAGCAGGCCAAGCTCTCTGGAGTCGAGGAGGGACCCCTTTATGCTGTATTGGATCAATTAAGTGCTTATCCACTTACTCTTGATGAGATCGTTATGCGATTAGA
>JAMCPC010000001.1 GCA_023379725.1 Actinomycetota bacterium | reverse complement strand
TAATTTCAATAGCTCCTGCCGCGCCATGGCTCCAGACAGCAGACAGACCTATAGATCCCAGGGTGAAGATAGCAAAACCAGCATTGTACATCTTTACCCTCCCGTACATATCACCAATCTTGCCGACTGTCACAACCAGCACAGCAGTCACCAGAAGATACCCCATGAGTATCCAGAGCAGATAGGTAAAGTTGGCCGGATTCAGTGGATTGAGCTTGATTCCTCTGAATATCGCCGGGAGTGCTATTATCAAACTTGATGCATTGATAGTGGCCATCAATACGCCGAGCGTTGTGTTTGACAGCACCGACCACTTGTAACGAGGCCCGACCATACCTGTCGTGTTACCGCCCCCTGCAACACTATCGTCTACTTGTCCATCAATGCTTGCAATTCCTTCTATTGTCCCTGTCTCTTTCTGTGTCATTCTTCGTTGTCCATTCTATAGTGCGTCCTGTAATTCTTTCTGTGTTGCTTTTGCTTATGTAACTTTGCAGCCCTGCAGCCAATCTGGTAATTTACTTCGGACTCCAATCAATCCGGTAATTATTCACATCCTGCAATCAATCTTTTCATGAAAGTATAGCAGAATAGAATTATTTTATAGTCAAAACAACACTCTAATTAACCTCTCGGAGTGTCAGGAGGTAAGCAGTGTTGAGAGATGCTGAGGACTGTCTGGAAAAACTCCTGAATACCTTCAGCGCCAAACACCCCTCAATAGAGGCTACGAGAGAGCGGACGACGGGAATCGAACCCGCATAATCAGCTTGGAAGGCTGGAGCTCTACCATTGAGCTACGTCCGCGTGATAAACACTATTGTATACCAGGCTACTCTATCTCGGGTAATCAACTCGATCTTAATCCACCACACCAGCCAATTGAGAGAGGATATTCATTATATACCGATCAGTGTACATTGGATATGAACGACTCGGTATCTACTATTACCCTGGTGATAAACCCGGCACATATCGTTCCCGGCTCTCCGTATGCTTTCACTGAAAAGGTAAGGCGCCTCCCCTCTACCTTTTCAAGTATTGCTTCCGCCGTTACCTTTGAACCTATAGAGACTGGTGCTACATGATCCATCTGGATACGTAGCCCGACAGATGTCTTGCCGGGAGGTAGCTCTGCATCAACAGCACTGCAGGCCGCCTCTTCGCATAGTGCAACCAACCTCGGTGTAGCCAATACATTGACATGACCTGATCTGAAATGTAATGCACTGTCATCTTCTGTCACGTGTAAAGTCACAGTATGGCGTAAACCAGTTTCTAGCGTCATATGTATAAAGTGTAGCCGCATTTTACTCAAGGCTCCATTGCCTTGACCCATTCAGTGTAATAGAGTTGGTACATGCTTGTAGAACGTGACATTCTGGATAAGGTGCTTACTGGCGCGCTGGCCGGTGGCGGAGAGTTCGCTGAGATATTCGTCGAGGAGCAGGGATCGACCTCTGCTGTTCTGGACGATGGGAGAGTGGAAGAGCTGTCGACTGGTAGCCGGCGTGGTGCCGGTATACGAGTCATCTCAGGTGACGCGACCGGATATGCTCATACTGCGGACTTATCAGAACCATCGTTACTTGAAGCCGCTCGTACAGCATCTGCAATTGCCAGGGGCATCTCGGAAGGGACTGTATCCAGACAGGTTACCACCGTACACGAGAATACCGGCAATCCTTCTGTCGTGCTGGTAGATCCCGGCTCGGTGGCTAAATCGAAAAAGATAGAGTTGTTGCAGCGAGCCGATGATGTTGCCCGGAGTGACAGGAGTGCTATTTCTCAGGTGAGTGCTGCATATGGTGAGTCAAGACGGAAGATACTGGTCGCGTCTAGTGACGGCCGTGAATTACAGGATGAACAGACTCGCACCCGGTTGTCTGTATCATGCATAGCACTGGGTGACGCTGGCATGCAGACCGGATACGAAACCATTGCTCGCACGGTCGGCTTTGAAGTTTTCGACGATGTTTCAGTAGAGGATATTGCAGCAAAGGCTGCAGATAGAGCAGTAAGGAAGCTATCTGCGAGACCAGCTCCATCTGGCCAGATGATCGCAGTACTCGCTTCTGGTAGCGGGGGAGTACTCTTTCATGAAGCCTGCGGTCACGGTCTTGAGGCGGACCACATAGACAAGGATGCCTCTGTATATGTGGGTAGGATTGGCGAGAGAGTCGCAAGCCCGCTTGTCACGCTGGTCGATGACGGTACCCTTGGTGGTGAGTGGGGGAGTTACGGTATTGACGATGAGGGCAACTTGCCGAGACGCAACGTGCTGATAGAGAATGGCATCCTTGGCGATTATATGTGGGATGTGCTGCGCGCCAGAAAAAACGACAGGTCATCTTCTGGAAATGGGCGCAGGCAGTCCTATAGGCATCTACCTATGGTACGGATGACAAACACATTTATACTTCCAGGGAATGACGATCCTGATGAGATAGTAGCTCAGACTCAAAATGGAATTTACGTAGCGCAGTTGGGTGGAGGTCAGGTAAACATTACTACCGGCGACTTCGTATTCGGTATGACTGAAGCATACATGATCGAAAATGGCAGGATAACTGAGCCGTTGAGAGATGCCAATCTGATCGGCAATGGGCCGGATATTCTGATGAAAATTGATGCAGTCGCTTCGGATTTTGCCGTTTTCCCCGGAACCTGCGGCAAGGACGGGCAGAGCGTTCCTGTAGGTTGTGGGCAGCCTACATTGCGCATCACGGGGGTTACGGTAGGAGGTACTGCTCAATGAGTCGATACTCGGCGAATCAAAATATAGCAAAACAAGATATAGTCAAAATGGCATCCAGTATCGCAGAGCAGGCACGGGCAGGCGAACAGATAGAGGCTTACATATCGAGATCGACGACTCTGGATATTCGCGCATTCAATGGTGAGGTAGAGTATCTGGTCTCTGCGGCATCTGCGGGTGTAGGTATCAGGGTAATATCCGATCATCGCCAAGGATTTGCTTATTGCGGTTATCTCGATGACGAAGCTATTAAAAATGCACTTTCGGATGCTCGCGACAATGCATCATTTGCAAACGAAGATATACATGCATCTATGGCATATCCTGATGATGTCGAGGCAGTCCAGATGGACATGCTAGACCCTGCAATAGCATCTACCCCTGTATCTGACAAGACTCGTATGGTAGTAGAGTTAGAGAGAGATGCCAGGAAAAGCGACCCCAGAATCAGGCAAGTAGACTCTGCCGATTACTCTGACGTAACCGGTGAGGCAGCAATCTGCAATTCCAATGGAGTGCAGGCATACAGTGAAGGCAGCTATTGTGATCTCTCTGTTTCAGTGATAGCCGGTGATGGACCTGGCTCACAGACGGGAACAGGATTTTCAGTGGTTCGCAAGTTTGCACTCCTGGATCGCGATACTGCTATGAATGACGCGGTAACACGGGCTGTACGGCTCCTTGGTGCCACCAAACCAACCACCAGGGAATGTACGGTAGTATTCGATCCAAGAGTTACTGCAACTCTGATAAGTGTCGTAGGCGGTGCGTTGTCCGGTGAGTCTGTTACCAAAGGGCGTTCCTTTCTCGCAAATAGAGTGGGGGAGAAGATCGTGTCTTCTGCATTATCGCTTATCGATGACCCTACTGATTCACGGGCATTGTCGGCCGATCGATATGACGACGAGGGACTTGCCTCAAGACGCAACGAGTTGGTACGTGATGGAGTGTTGCTGGGCTTTGTATATGACTCCACCTCTGCATCCAGAGCAGGAGTGCAATCTACAGCCTCTGGGGTAAGAGCCAGCTATGCTTCGGGTCCGGTTGCTGCATGTAGAGCGTTGCTGTTCTCTGCCAGGGAGACCTCCACTTTTGAAGATGTGGTTACCAGGGTGCATGATGGGCTGTATGTGCAGTCGGTGACCGGTGTCCATTCCGGCGTCAATCCCATCAGTGGTGATTTCTCTGTCGGAATAGAAGGTATTATAATTCGTGATGGTGCCCTGGCAGAGCCGGTTCGGGAAGCTACGATTGCCTCTACGCTGCAAAAGATGCTTCTCTCTATCACGCATGTAGCTGACGACATTCAATGGTTACCCGGTAATGCTGCAGGGCAGACTATTGCAATTTCGGGGATGATGCTGTCGGGAAACTGATCGTGAGGTAAGTACTTTCCGTTTATCTTCCAACCCTCCTGCCACTTTTTGCCGTCGGGCAACTTATTGGGACGGAGACATTCTATCGTAGGTGGATATACTATACCTTAAGCAGATGATGCAGTATTGGAACCATCCGCGACCTTGGAACCAGCCTGGTTCGATCCGGATGTTGCAGCCGTATCGCTTGCCTTTGTAGTGTCCGTAGAGACGTCCTTACTGGATGTCTCAGTATTGGATGCTGCCACTGATTTGGATGACTTTGATTTTGATGTGCGATTGTCGGTCTTGTAGAAACCACTACCCTTGAACACTATCCCTATCGAACCAAATACCTTACGAAGATTTCCCCCGCAATTGGGGCATTCTTTCAATGGCTCATCTTTGAATGATTGAACAATTTCAAGATGCTCTTTACAGTTGTCACAAACATATTCATAGGTTGGCATACTAGCTATTGTAGCAGGAAGCAAATAGTGCAATGATCGACAGGGTGATACGGTCAGCCCTATATAATGGTATGATTTTTTTGTGGCAGAAGTAGACGAGAAGCCAAATCTATTATCCGCTGGTGATCTACTGCTCCCCATCGTTAAACAGGCTGCCGGTGCCATTCTTCAAAATGATTCGCTGGGTGTGAAGAGCGTACATACCACCCGTACTGCAATTAGAAGGCTTAGAGCATACTTGCGGACATTTCGGCCGTTGCTTGACCTTCGATGGTCTACGGGATTGTCTGCCGAGCTTCAGTGGTACCAGCAGTCGCTTGCGCCAATTCGCGATCTGGATGTTATATCTGCATGGCTTGACAGTACTGGGGAACTCACCGACTATGTGGACGATGCCAGTGCGATAGAGGCAATGCAGGATATAATTAAAGGTCATAGAAATAAGGCTACGCATATTTTTCTTGAAGCGAGATCATCTGTCAGGGGAGTCGAGTTGCTGAACAGGCTCGATCTACTCAAGCGTGAAGTTCCATTGGGCGCGCGCGCGTCCAATGGAACTAAAGTCTTCCTGCCTCTGGTGAGAAAGGCCAGGAGAGAGCTGCAGGATGCAGAGCATATGATGATTGAAGATCCCAGCCGTCAGCACATCCATGAGGCTAGGATCAAGGCTAAGTCTTTAAGGTATGCCTGCGAAGTATTGGCACCAAATTTGGGTAAGTCATTCGTCAAAATAGGAGCCGATGCTAAAAACGTACAAGACCGACTTGGGGGTGTCCTTGATACCCTGATCGTATGTGAGTGGCTTGAGCAGAATGCTTCGGGAGATCCACGGACAGCCTTTGTTGCTGGCAAGCTATGGGTGGTCGGTCAGCAGAGTTGGGGTGTCGCTCGTTCACGACTACGTAATTAGTGTCCACTAGGTAACATTTTCAACAACTATTTCATCCATCCCTCCAGCAAGGTGACCAGCAAGGACTTTAGCAATGTGCCAGGAGGATAATACCCGTGTAGCTATAAATGTTTATGTCCGCTGGTATGGGCGAGCATTACAGGCTACGGCTTAGCGATATCTCGACATCTCTGCGACATGGCAGCCTGTTTCGGTATAGCGCTAAGAGGTACAACGATAGAAAATGCAATACAAAAAAGGAGAAAGTATATGACAAACAACACTACATTGGTCGGGAACCTTACCCGTGATCCCGAGATACGCTATACACGAGATGGCCAGGCAGCTGCCAACTTTGGGCTAGCGGTTACAAGGAGATGG